>CAZEPA010000139.1:0-9198 GCA_964513955.1 uncultured Anaerolineae bacterium
CCGAAACGGTTTGAGAATCAAACCAATACCCGTCCACGAAAGTGGGTCAACTCCACACTTGGTGATCGTGAGATTCCACTGGCAGCTTTAAGGTGTAGAGCTGACCTTCTCGAAAGTCCTAGTGCAATGACTGCTTTCGGTAGCAGCGGTCATTGGTACTTCAGAGGTGAACGACGGCAGCCAGCCTCAAGCGGGTGCTCACCGGTGACCGGCAAGTTTACTGCGGGTGTTGTCGGCGAAGAGCTCACCGCGACCTCACAGTATGTGGCCAGCAGCTGTTATTCGAGAGGCAACGATCCTCGAGGACCCGGCGGCCGGCTTCAGGTGCACAGCCGACGTCGGTTCAACTCCATCCCTATGCTTAGGGCAATTCCCGTTCGCTCACGAAACTACTTGAGTTCTACGCTGCGGGATGTCAACGCGTGGCTATTGGGAGAATGAACTTCAAGTGCTGCTATCGGTCAGTGACTGTTTCACTGCCGCAAGGATGCGATCAAACGCCTGGGATGCGCTCGGCGCATAGTTGATCATCGACAGGAATCCATGCAACAGGCCATCGCAACGGACGATGTCCGCGTACACCCCGGACTCAAGCAGACGCCGTCCGTAAGCCTCACCCTCGTCGCGCAGCGGATCACAGCCAGCAGACAAAATCAATGCTGCAGGCGAGCCCGCCAGATCAGGTGTGGCCAGTGGTGACGCCAACGGGTCATCGCGCTTGGCGGGATCTGGCAAGTACTGATCCCAAAACCACATCATGTCGCGACGCGTCAGCAGGTGGTCCTCGGCAAACGATTCATAGCTTTCGGTACTGAAGTCATGCGCCGTCACTGGGTAGGCCAAGATCTGAAGATCGACGGGCCGGGCAGCAACGGTCCCGTTGTGTAGTCGCGCTGCCACGGTGGCCAGGTTGCCGCCCGCGCTGTCTCCCATGACGATGAGGCGCTCGAAGCTTGAACCGAGCCTTGCATCTGCGTGCTCGGCACTCCACTTCAAAGCCGATATGGCATCTTCCAGGGGAAGCGGAAAGGGATGCTCAGGAGCCAACCGATAGTCCACAGACAGTACAGCACAGCCGGTGCGCACCGCCAACGTGGCCGTCAAAGGGTGGTAGGCCGCGACGGAGCCGATGACCCATCCGCCCCCGTGGAAGTAGACGATCAATCCGCGCGGCTGTTTCTGTGGCACGTACAGACGCACCGGAAGCGCGTGTCCATCGGAAGAGGTGATGCTGAAATCTTCTACCCGAGCCACATCAGGCGCTGCACCAAACAGCAGGTCCATCAGCATGGGACCTTCGCGAGCTTGTGCAGGCGTGCTTTGCCAGAAAGGCGTGCGCTTGGCGTCCTTGACCTTTTGCAGCAAGGCGGTGATTTCTGCGTCCATGTACTTTGTCCTTCTATGAAATTTAATGGGACTCGCGTTTGTCGGCGACACGCCCCAGTCGCGCTGGAGGCGCGCCAAAGGCCTGCCAGCCTCCGTCCACAGGTAGGGTCACACCCGTGATGTAACTGGCGCTCGGTGAGGCGAGGAAGGCGATGGCTTCGGCGATCTCCTCGGGTCGTGCGAAGCGCGCCATCGGCGTGCGGTCTTCAATGTCTGATGGGTTGAGCGCGCCGCGCGCAATCAGATCTCGCACAAGATCGGTCATCACGTAGCCCGGCGCCACCGCATTGACGCGGATGCCATCACGCGCCCATTCGCTGGCCATCGCCTCGGTCATGGCGACAATGCCGGCCTTTGCGGCCCCATAGGCGTTTCGGCCAGGGTGCCCAGCCAGGCCGGCAATGGAGCCCAAGTTCACGATGGCGCCAGATTGCTGCGCCACGAAATGGCGCGCTGCCTCACGGCTGGCCAGAAAAGTGCCGCGCAGGTGCACCGCGAGAATGCGGTCGAAGCCCTCCACGGTCTGCTCCAGGGTCATCACGGACTGCTCGCCGATCCCGGCGTTGTTGACCAGGACATCCAGTCGGCCAAAACGCTGAAGCACAGCGTCGAACAGGCCCACGACATCGGACTCATTCGTCACATCGCAGGCAACCCCAAGATGGCGCTGCCCGAGTTCGGCGGCGCGTGCGAACGCTGCGGCGGGACGCACATCAGCGATCACCACGTGCTCGAAGTCGCGCGCGAGCCTCTGCGCTGTGGCCAGTCCAATTCCGTCTCCCGCGCCCGTCACCACGGCCACTCGCGCCGTATCAGGTTGATCGGTGTTCATTCTTTGTCCTTTCTCATTCATGGGCTGGAACCGCCCCGCGATACATCGTTGAAGCGGACGCCAGCGATTCCGAACGGGTTTGCGCTCGCGCCACCTGCGCGATGTGCTGGCCGGTCATCCAGCCAAAAGTCATGGCCGGCCCGAGGGTGATGCCAGCAGCCGGGTAGTGGCCGCCCATGACGCTGACCCGGTCATTGCCCACCGCGTAAAGCCCCGGGATCACCGCGCCATCATCTGTGCGCACCGCGCCCCATGGCGTGGTCTCCAGTCCTTCAAAGGTGCCCAGGTCGCCCACGTGCAACTGCACCGCATAGAACGGCGCTTGCAAGATGGGCGCAACGCAAGGATTGGGGCGGTTTTCGGGATCAGCCAGGTAGCGGTTGAACGCCGAATGGCCACGACCGAAACGGCTGTCCTGACCTTGCGCCGCATCTGCATTGAACTCGGCGACCGTGCGCTGCAGTGCGTCGGGATCGATGCCTGTCTTTTGCGCGAGTTCGAGGTGTCCGGGGAGGAGGAGCCGTCTCGGATCATGGCAGCGCCCACGTCGTGGTAAGAGTCAGACTCGTTGCAGAAGCGGCGTCCGGCACGGTTGACCCCGATCACGCCAGGTTTGTACCGGTCGAGCAGGTGGGGGAACAGGCCATAGCTTCCGTTTGAGAATGGCACTCGCGACACGGGCATCCAGGCCGCGGCGTGCGGCAGACCGGTCTGGCATGCGCCGCCCACCTGCTCTGCCAGGCGGATGCCATCGCCCGTGTTTTCCTCCGGTGTTGGCGACATGTGCTGGGCGCCCCGCCGCATGTGCGGATAGGCCTGCTTCATGCGCGCTGGATCGTGCGGGAACCCACCGCAGGCAAGGACCACACCACGTCTAGCGTTCACACGCACGACCGTGCCCTCCCGCTCGATGCCCGCTCCGACGACACTGCCCGCCTGCACAAGCAAGTGCTTGATGGGGGCGGACGTCCAGATAGGCACGCCCGCATCCAGCGCCGCTCGGGCCAGTCGTGCTGCAAGGGCATTGCCGCTGGTGGACTGGACGGCACGGCGGTAGCGAAGCAAGTCCCACAGGTGCGCGACCAGACGACGCACCACATAGGTGAATGAACGCAGCGAGCGGGTGGCGTTGAAGAAGTGCTTGAGGTCCGCGTTCGAGGAGTTGAACATCATGCCCATGAAGGTGATTGTCTTGAGCGGCGGGCGCAATCGAGCCATGTCATCACCGAGTGCCCGGATGTCGAACGGCTGAGCCAGGATGGAACGCCCCACGACGGCGCCGCCCGGTTGATCCGGGTGGTAGTCCGGGTACTGCGTGGGCACAAAACGAACGCAGGTCTCACGCTCGAACCACTCCACCATGTGTGGCGCGTTCTTCAGGAATTGCTCGACCGACTCGGAATCGAGTGTTTCACCCGCTTCAGCGTTGAGGTAGCGCCTCGCCATGACACGGGCTTCTTCACCCTTCTGTGGGTCCCAGCGGTTGCCAGGAATCCAGAGAACCCCACCGCTGAGTGCGGTCGTGCCACCGAACAGATCCGCCTTTTCAACGACCAGCACATCCAACCCGGCCTTTGCCATGACAATCGCCGCCGACAAGCCCCCTGCGCCTGAGCCGGCGACCAGCACATCACATTCCATGTGTTCCAAAAAACTGCTCCTGAGATGGTGGGGCTCGGCGCGCCTGATCGGCACAGGGCGCCGGCCATGTGGCTATCTGCTGGTCGTCAAGCCTTGGGGCGATAGCGCTCGACAAGTTCGCGCCCACCGGCGAGCAGCTTGGCACCATCGAATCCCTTGGCATTCATCTCCTTCACCCACTCTTCCACGATAGGGTTGGTGATGAGGCGCCTGAATTCCTCGGCCTCTGCTTTGCCCATCACATGGACGGTGTTGCCACGCGCCACCGTGGCTTGGCGGACCACTTGGTCCTGGACCTCAGCCTTACGACCGTACATGGCCGACACGTCCGCGCCACTGTTCTGATCTATGACCTTTTTCAAGTCTGCAGGTAGACTGTCATAGCGGGCCTTGTTCATGGCCAAGAACATGATGCTGTTGTTGAAGCCCTGCATGCCCTTGGGGAATTCGGTATGGAACTTCGTAAGCTCGTCGAGTTTGGCCGCCGGTACGGTGTCCCAGGGCATGATGGCGCCCTCAATCAGGCCTTTAGACAGGGCATTCGGAACCTCCGGTAGCGGCATGCCTACCGCGATCGCACCAACAGCCGAGAGGATCTGGGTATTCTTGCGGGTCCCGCCCCTGATCTTGAGCCCGCGCATGTCGCTGGCCTTGGTGACAAGCTTGCTCTTCATGTGCAAGATGTTCAGCCCATGGGTGTGACAAGCAAGCAGCTTGACCTCGCGAAATTCGTCAGGAGCGTAGTTGGCGATGTAATCCCAGGCCGCGCGTGAGGACCCTTCAGCGTCGTAGGTGAAGAAGGGCAGTTCAAAGACTTCTGAGCGCGGAAATCGGCCCGGGGTGTAGCCCGCCAAGGACCAAACGACATCGACGACACCATCACGAGCCTGATCGTAGAGCTGAGCGGGAGCACCACCCATTTGCATAGACGGGAATGCTTGAAACTTGAGACGTCCTCCCGATTCCTGTTCGATCTTCGCCATCCAGGGGGTGATTATGCGGCTGTACACGTTGGACATAGCGGGCATGAAAGTGTGGAAACGCAGTGTGGTGACACTCTGTGCCCTGGCGTTGGTGACGATAGCGGGGGCCGCCAGTACGGCGGCGGATTTGATGAGGGTTCGGCGGTCCATGGGTATGTCTCCTTTGAATTGATGAAATGGTGCCCTGAGCCGGCAGGCTTCAGGCGAGTTCGAATCCCTGATAGTTGTTCGATGCAACTTCCTCAATGAGCGCTCGGTAGAGCGGTACACCCGACACGAATGCCATGAAGACGCGCGGCTTGCCCTCGATGTTGGAACCCATGTACCAGCTCTTGGCCTTGGGGTAGAGGGTCTTGTTGGCCTCTTCGACACAACGATGTACCCAGCCGTCTTCGGCCTCCTGCAGGGCCGCGATGCGACGCACTTGTCTGGTCTGCGCGGTGCGCAGCAGGCGCATGATCCAGTCCACGTGGGTCTCGATCGAGTGCACCACGTTGCTCAAAGCCGAGGGGCTTCCAGGCCCCGCAATCACAAACAGGTTGGGGAATCCAGCAATGCTGATACCCAGATACGAAGTTGGGCCGTCCTTCCACTTGTCGCGCAGGGAAATGCCTCGTTCGCCGCGTATGTCGATGGACTTGAGCGCGCCGGTCATGGCGTCGAAGCCGGTGGCAAACACAATCGCATCGCATGCAAACTCGCGCGTCTGGGTGCGGATGCCGCTGGGCGTTGCTTCGACGATGGGGTCGATCGCGACATCAACGATGTCGACGTGGTTCTGGTTGAACGTGTCGTAGTAGTTCGAGTCCACGCACAATCGCTTGGCGCCGAAGGGCAGATCACCCTTGGGAGAAAGAATTTCGGCTTTCCGAGGATCTTTGACGACAGCGTGGATCTTGTTTCGCGCGAACTCGGCCACCAGGTGATTGGTCTGCGGATTCGACATCAGGTCGGCAAAGGCGCGGAGCATGCGAAACCCGCCACCGGCGCCTTTCCAGCGGTACTCAAGTTCCGCGATGCGCTCATCCTCTGTCATCTCGGCCGCCGTCTTGGTGTTGGCGTTGAGGAACACTCCCGTGATGGCTTCGCGCCCCATGGCGCGACGCTCCGGGTAACGGGCCTTGGCGGCCTTCAGCGATTCGGGTGTGAAGGGCATGTTGTGCGCGGGCACACTGAAGTTGGCAGTTCGTTGCAGCACGGTCAGTTGGCTAGCCTGGGCCGCAATGATCGGCGTCATCTGCACACCACTGGAGCCGGTACCTATGAGCACGACGCGCTGTCCGGTGAAGTCGACACCTTCCATGGGCCAGCGCGCGCTGTGGTACCACTGGCCCTTAAAGTCATCCAATCCATGAAGGTCGGGTTTTTGCGGAACAGACAATTGCCCTGTCGCCATCACCAGAAATTTGGCCTCTAAGTGTTCGCCGTCTTCACTTCGAACCGACCAGAGCGCGCGATCCTCATCGAAGTGAGCAGAAGCCACCCGCGTGTTGAGCTGAATGTCTCGACGCAGGTCGAATCGGTCGACCACATGGTTGATGTAGCTCAGGATCTCACTCTGGGTTGCGTAGCGTTCAGTCCATTCCCATTCCTCTTCCAGCTCGCGGCAAAATGAGTAGGAGTAGTCCAGGCTTTCAACGTCGCATCGCGCACCTGGGTAACGGTTCCAGAACCAGGTCCCACCCACGCCTTCACCAGCTTCGAGCACGCGCACCGTCATGCCTGCTTCGCGCGCTTTGTACAGTTGGTAGATACCGGCAAATCCGGCACCCACCACCAACATATCCAGTTGCATCTTGTCTCCTTCATCGACTTGAGTCACACGTCGTAACGATACTTCGATTAGGTTGTTGAATCAACCTAATCGAAGTATCTCGCAATTTAGGTTGACATGTCAACATGCTATCTTCACAATCCGACGAATGGAAACACATGAATTTCAAGACAGGCACGTGCTTGTGACGGGTGGTGCCGGGGGCATTGGCAGCGCGTGTGCGCGCCACTTCCTGGAGCGAGGCGCTAAGGTGACGTTGGTGGATGTGGATGCCCAACGGTTGCAGCAGACCCGTATAGCCTTGGGTTTTCCTGAACGAACCGGCACTCAGGTTTCTTACTTGTCTAACGCCCATGAATGCGCGCTGGCCGCGCAAGCGGCTGGAGAGCCGCTTTATGCGTTGGTGCATATGGCCGGGTTGTTCGAACAGGATCCACTCGACGCAGAAGACCGGTCGGTCTGGGATCGGGCCATCGCCAGCAACCTCACGACAGCCTATGAGGCGGTGTTGGCATTTCGCGAAGTTCGCGATCCTGGAGAGACGACCCGTGTGGTGTTGTGCACGTCTCGCGCGTTCCAGCGTGGCATGCCTGGGAGCGCGGCTTATGCCGCAGCCAAGGGCGGCATCGTAGGCCTGGTGCGGTCTTTCTCGCGCGATCTGGCACCTAGGACGCTGGTCAATGCCGTTTCACCCGGACTGATCCGAACCAGAATGACATCCGATCTGGTTGCGGCCATGGGACCGGAACGCTTGGCCGAGATACCACTTGGGCGCTTCGGCGAGCCAGAGGATGTGGCGGGCGTTGTCGGCTTCCTGTGTGGTGGCGCAGCTTCCTACGTCACAGGGCAGGTCATCACGGTTGATGGAGGTGTCATCAATGGCTAGATTTCGCGAATCGACAGACCGCTCAGAGACCACGATGCAACTCGAACTGGAAAGGTACGTACCCGGCTTGCTGCTGTGGCTCTCCAACAAGGTGTCCAGCAGCGCATCCCTTCTCTACAACGAGAAATTCGGCGTAGGGGTAACGGAATGGCGCGTACTTGCCTATTTCAATATCTATCCTTGGTCCACAGCATCCAAGGCCTCTGAGCTCATGGGTCTCGACAAGGGAACAGTGAGCCGGGCAATCGCCACGCTTGTGGGCAACGGATGGCTGGATTCGAGGCCGCAGGGGTTGCGCAAGATCGAGTACCAAGTGACCGGTGAAGGCAGCAAATGGCACAACGCCATTTACCGATACGCTATGGCTCGCGAAGAAGCACTACTTAAAGGCATCAGCGCGACCGAGCGAGAAATGCTGATTGACCTGCTCAAGCGCATGCTCGGCAACCTTGACGCCGTACAGCAAGTTGGTCGTGAAAAGTGAGATGCATGCGTCCATGTTGCCGTCACAGACTTCAATAGGTTGAAAGATCACCAGATCTCGGAATGCGTGTCAGATTTGGATACAGGCCGGACTGGCATTGACGGGGTCGTATGGTGGAGTGAACTTCAGTTGAATGTCTGCTGTCAGGGGCGAGCTGTGCAACATCTGTTCGGGATTGGCTGTTCCAGTTCGGCCGATCGACCTGTGAATGTGACGATCGAGCCATCGGCAAGCGCCGCAACGCCCGGTGAGTTCACTTTGGAGAACTGGCAGCTTCGAGCAGCCGGCGGTCTACGGCGGCTGCACTCTGTAACTCCAGCTTCCCCGATTCCTCAGAGGTTACGCCCCTGATCTGTCGTGACTGGACTGGCCGGATTGAGGTATTGACCCGGATGTCATCTCAGGGTCGGGCACAGCCGCTAACCTCGGACGCGAGGGGTCATTCTCGAAGCGCGACCAGGCCGGCATGTGTTGAGAGGCTGGTGACGGAGGTGCAGCGGTCGTTCGACCCTTCCATCCTGGAAGGACTGGTGACCTCGGCTACCGACATTCAAGCGTGCCAGGTCACCGACAGCAAGCAGCCTGAAGCCGCTGGCGAGCGCAAAGTACCAGGTTCATGCCCTGGGTGGGTCTGACCAGTCGTTTCACGCCCGCACCATCGGCACATCCTCCAGCCGCGTCGTGTACTGCGGCGTGCGCCGCTCCTGCTTCATGCCCCACACCCGCTGTGGCCCTGCCTTTCCCGTGGCCGCCGGATGCACCGTGCCCTTGCCATAGCGCCCGTTGATGGCGTCCATGGCTACCATCAGCCGGGAGCGGTCTCGCGGGACTTCAAGGGTCTCTTCTGGCTCCAGGTCCAGTTCCCGCTGCAGAAGGCTTGCCGGCTGTAGGTCCACCAAGATCACGCCGGCTTTGATGAAGCGGAAGCCCGGCACATACATGTAGCGCATGCCGTCCGCCGCCGCATTGGCGAGTGCCAGCGTGTCGTCGGTCGGTCTTCGCAGGGGCACCACCACGCTGCGCGAGCATTGCGCCCCCGGCCGGTACGGCGAGGTGTGCATGAATACCAGCAGCTCGGTGGCAAGGCAGTTCTGTTTCCTCAGCTTCTCGGCGGCGCGGCCCGCGAATTCGCTCACCGCCTCCACCAGCGGCGTAAGCGGGGTCTCCTCGTTTTCAGTGCAATAAGTGACGGTACGAAAAGCTAGCACTGGC
>CAZEPA010000140.1:0-9191 GCA_964513955.1 uncultured Anaerolineae bacterium
GCCAAATTTTTTTCGCAAAAACCGCATCTGCCGTACCGCTCACGGCCGCCATTTCCAAAGGAGCGGGCCATGGTCAGACAAGTCACCGGTTGTTATGCCGATGTCTATCGGTGGGATAATCTCTACGCGGCCTACCGCCAGGCTGCACGAGGCAAACGCGGCCGCGGCCCCGCGGCGCGCTTCGAATATCGCCTGGAGGACAACCTGGTGCGCCTGCAGGAGCAGTTGGCCACGCACAGCTACCGCCCCGGCGCGTATGCCCATTTCTTCATCCATGAACCCAAGCGCCGACTCATCAGCGCCGCGCCCTTCCGCGACCGCGTGGTGCATCATGCCCTGTGCAACCTCATCGAGCCTGCGTTCGAGGCCAGCTTCATCCCCCACTCCTACGCCAACCGCGTGGGCAAGGGCACGCACCGCTGCCTGGACGCGTGCCAGGGCTGGATGCAGCGCTATCGCTATGTCCTGCAGTGCGATCTGCGCCAATACTTTCCCTCGATTGACCATCGCCTCCTGCAGCGCACCCTCGATCGGCGTATCCAGGATGGGGATTTGCGCCGCCTGATCGCGTTGATTCTGCGCAGCGGCGCCGGCGCGCTGGCCGGGGAGTATGATATGGTCTACTTTGCAGACGATGATCTGTTTGCAATCAACCGCCCGCGCGGCCTGCCCATCGGCAACCTGACCAGCCAGTTTTGGGCCAACTGCTACCTCAACGAGTTCGACCATTTCGTGACGCGTGAGTTGGGCTGCCCGGCCTACCTGCGCTTCGTGGACGACTTTTTGCTTTTTGCCGATGACAAGCGTACACTGTGGGCCTGGAAGCAGGCCGTCAAGGAACGTTTGGCCGCCTTGCGCCTGACCTTGCATGAAGGATCGGCGCAGGTGCGACCGACGACCGAGGGAGTTCGCTTTCTCGGTTTCGTCGTCTTTCCCACCCATCGCCGGCTGTTGCGGCGCAAGGGCATTCATTACTGGCGGCGGTTTCATCATCTGCTGACGGACTATCGCAGCCAACGCGCCAAACGCCCGCGGCTCGACGCCTCGCTGCGCGGCTGGGTCAATCATGTGCGGTATGCGAACACCTGGGGGCTGCGCCGGGCGCTGGTCAAAGGAGTGCGACTTTGAGTCAGGACGAGGCGGAACAGCCGCTCTTCACCAAAACTCCGGACTTTCTGACCTGGTTGACGCTGGCGGTCAACCACTTTCCACGGCTGCACCGTCACACCCTGACGCGGCGGCTGCTAGATGCCACGCTGGATTTCCAGGAGGCAATCCTGGATGCCAACAGCCGGCGCGGCCAGGCCCGGCTGGAGTGGCTCCTGGCCGCCGATGCACACCTGGACAAGGTGCGGCTCTACTTGCGCCTGGCTCATCGCCTCGCCTGGCTCAGCCCGGGCCAGTATGACCATGCCAGTCACCTGGTGGCCGAATTAGGCCGCTTGCTCGGCGCCTGGTTGAAATCAACCCGCGGCGCCATCGAAAAAAGGCAGCAAACAGCCTGAAAGCAGGCTGTTGTTGTAGGGGTCAGCGGAAATCGAGGGTGGGGTGCGCCTACCGCAACAGGAACAACCAGAACAACCGGAATGACAACAACGGTTTTCGGGTTGTGCTCCCACAGCTTTCCGTTCTGCCGTGCGCGGCAGAACGCCAGTATTCTGCGCCGGTCACGGCTTGCGCAGCAAGGTGCGAGAGCTGGCGCCGCTGATTCCTGGCCGCGCCTGAAGCAATTCAGGCCGGGCATCTATGGTCCCAGGGGTCTGCCCCCGGCCCGTGTCCGCCGTTGCGGCCGGGTTGGGGCAGACCCGCAGGCTTGCGACCCGAGGAGCATACCGTGAACAACGCCGTCTCCCTTGACGTGCTGCGCCAGACCAGCCGGCAGGTGCTGGTCATCTACCAGGCCATGCTACGCGCCCAGGCCTTGAACGCGGAAGGCCAGGACATTCTGCGTCGCGCCGATGAGCTGCTGCGGCAGGCGGGCCTGGCCTACTTGATCGGCGCGCCGCCATCCCCGGCGCTGCCAACCAGCGGCGACGCGGCAGCCCCGGTCGCCATGGCCAATGCCTACGCCGATCTTCAACGCGGCTACGCCGAACTGCTGGGGGCGCTCTATGCCCTGGGCGTGAAGATGGGTCAGGTCGAGGATTGGGCTTTGGCCGAGCCGATCTTTGGCGCGCTCATGAGCCTGGAGCCAACCCTGCGCGACGCGGCCGCCTGGCACGACCGCGCCGTGGGTCTCGGCGCGGTCCAGCAAGCGTTGGCCGCAGGCGACCTGCGCGCCGCCGGCGCGGCCTGGCAAGCCTGGCTGAACAAACACCCGGAAGACCGCGAAACGGTCGCCGCCCAGCAGCGATCCTATCTACATTCCCTGATCGAGTGGGTGGATGTTCCGGCGGGGGAGTTCCTGTACGGCGATCAGAAGCAGCGCCTGCACCTGGGCGCCTTTCGCATGAGCCGCACTCCCATCACCAACGCCCAGTACCGCGTCTACGTCCAATGGGCCGGCGCGTCGTCGCCTTCGCATTGGAGCAATGGCAGCATTCGTGCGGGCCAAGAAAACCATCCTGTGGTCAACGTCAGTTGGGACGATGCGCAAGCCTTCTGTGCGTGGGCTGGGGTGCGGCTGCCCACGGAGCAGCAGTGGGAGAAGGCGGCGCGCGGCGCCGACGGTCGCGTCTATCCGTGGGGCCACCACGCGCCCTCGGGCGATCTCTGCAACTTCAACCACATCGTGGGCGGCACGACGGCGGTGGGCCAGTATCCCCAAGGGGCCAGCCCTTACGGTCTGCTCGATATGGCGGGCAACGTCTGGGAGTGGTGTGAAAACCTGTATGAAGGCCAAAATAACGCACGCGTTCTGCGTGGCGGCGCCTACGACAGCAATGCATCGGGGGTGGGGTGCGCCTGCCGCAACAGGTACTCCCAGAACTCCCGGGATGACGACGTCGGTGTTCGGGTTGTGCTCCCCTAGCTGTTGAACCTCTGGCCGCTGGCGCCTCTGGTCTCTGGAAAACGCTGGGTCTCTGGCGCGCTGGCTTGCTCCCGAGGGATACCCCCGAACTGGATAGGCCCCTGGCGGGGCGCACGCGGCTGCCAGGCCGCCGCAGGCGGCCAAATTTTTTTCGCAAAAACCGCATACGCTTTGGCGCAGGCCCATTCCACCCCCAAGAAGGAGACAAGCCGATTATGAGTAAGATCAATACGGACGTCGAAAACATGCAGGGCTTTCTGGATCATCTGCGGCGCTTCGACCAACTGCTCGACGACGAGTTCCGCAGCATGATCGGCCATTGGCGCGACCTGGGCGGCGTGTGGACCGACAACAAATACCACGAGTTCGGTCGCGACCTGGAAGAAGCGGCGCGTGGGGTCGAACGTTATCTGGCCGCCACTGACGGCCATGAGAATCACCTGACCCTCCTGATCGAGAGGTTGAGTATCTACCTCGACACGTGAAGCCAAAAACACTGCAAGGCCTATGACCCAAATCCACGCCGATCTCGAGGCGCTGCAGGATCTGCGCGCCGCGCTCCTGGCCTTTGCCGGCCGCGCCACGGACGCCTTGCCGTCTGCGCAGACGGCCGTGCTGCGCGCCACCCAAACTTTCGAGCGCCTGGAGGCGGCCGCACGCCGCCAGGTCAACCAGCTCACCGATCTGCTCTATGAGTGCTGGCGCGCCGCGGCCCAGGGGCTGCCGGCGGACTGTGGACGCGTCGAACAGGCGCTGCAGCGCGCGGAACAGCGCCTGGCCCACATTCTGAGTGCGCGTCGCCGCTTCGACGCGGCCGTCAGCGGGTGGGAGCGCCGCCGCTATGAACTGGAGCACGCGCTTGACGCCGATTTGTCCGGCGCCGTCACCTACCTGGACCGTCGCATCGCAGCCCTGGAAGCCTATCAGACCACCCAGCTCATCAGCACGGCGTTGGGCCTGGGCGCGGCGGGCATACCCGACCTGATGGGCGCGGCCATTGGCGCCATGCGCCTGGCGCAGGGGCGGGTGAATCACGCGCTGGGCCGAGCCGGCGAGGAGATGGCTTCGATCGTTCTCAGCCGGCGCTTCGGCCTGCAGGAAATCACGTTTACGCAGCCAGCGCACGGCTTCGACCGCGTCTTCCGCGCGCCAGGCCTGCCGCTGATCGTGGTAGAGTCCAAAATGAGCCACGACGGCGCGTTCCGCCTGGGGCAAACTGCGGCCGGAGAACAAGGCTCAGCCGCCTGGGTGGCCCAAACTGCCGCCAGGATGACCGATCCCGCCTCGGCGCAGTGGAGTCCAACCAATGCGCGCCTCGGTCGCCTGGTGCAAGAGATGGGGCCGGCCCACGTGCCGGTGTTGGCTGTTGTCGCCGATCACACCCGCGCCACGGCGGCCGTTTATAGCCGCCAGCCCAGCGGCGAGTGGACTTTGATCGAGGCCGATATTGACCTCGACGCGCTGACCGCAGAGGATGCCGCCGAGCCGCCGACGCCCAGTCCGCCAGCGTCTGGCGCGCCCCCGTCCCCCTGGTCAGAACAAGGGGCGGCCCAGCCAGCCGAGCGCCGCGAGGGCGCGCCGGGCGGCGTCGAACGGAGAGGATAACGAGCCATGGACGACCTGAGCGCAACGATGCTGGACATCGCCCGCCAGATAGAAGCGGAGTGGTGGGCAGCCGCTGACAACTGGCATGACAGCACCGCCAACTATTTCGAGCGCGTCTACTGGCTGCCGCTGGCCGAGACCGCCCTGGCCTACATCCACGCCCTACGCGATCTGGAGCATGAATTGGACGCCCTGAGTTGGCTAGCCAACTCCGACCCTTAACTTTCATTTGCCAACCTGCAATCTGCCAGCTTGCGCTCCTAACCGGAGACCATTCCCCTTCCAGACACCTGATCTCCGATCTCCAATCTCCAATCCCCGCTCTCCCCGAAAGTTTGCCAGACAAGGCATGTTGTGTTACAATGAGTTCGTACTCGTCAGAGCATCGTTTGCAGAAAAAGTGGGCCAGTCCCACTTTTCTTTTTGGCGTAGAACAGGGCATACAAGACGTGGCGCGGAGGAATCTCGAAACGGCATGCGGAGCGAGTTGATTATTGCGATTAACCAGATCTGCTCAGAAAAGGCACTGCAGCGCGATGTGGTGATTGATGCGATCGAAACAGCGCTCGTGTCAGCGTACAAAAAGAATTTTGGCGCAACGGGCAACATCATGGTGAAGATTGATCAAGACACGGGTCAAATCCGAGTCTTTTCAGCGCGCCAGGTGGTTGAGAAGGTCACCGACAGCAAGAACGAAGTTCTGCTGGAGCAGGCCAGAGTCCTGGACAAACAGGCTGAGATGGGCGGCACGGTTTACGTGGAAACCACCCCGGCCGATTTTGGCCGCATCGCGGCGCAAACAGCCAAGCAGGTGATTTTGCAGCGCATCCGTGAGGCGGAACGCGAGGCGACCTTCAAGGCATTTGCGGACCGCGAAAACGAGATCATCAGCGGCACCATTCAACGCGTGGACTTTGCAACCGGCGATGTCACCGTCGGGTTGGATCGAGGCGAAGCTGTTTTGCCCAAGGCCGAACAGATTCCCAACGAGCGTTATCGCGTCAACGGCCGCTTGCGCGCGTACTTGACCGAGGTGCAAAAAGGCACGCGCGGTCCAATGCTCAAGCTGTCACGCACGCACCGTAATATGCTGCGGCGCTTGCTCGAATTGGAAGTGCCCGAAATTGCCAACGGCGTCGTTGAGATCAAAAGCATCGCACGCGAGCCGGGCCAGCGATCCAAGGTCGCGGTCGCTGCAACCCAGTTTGGCGTGGACCCCGTTGGTTCATGCGTGGGCATGCGTGGGGTGCGCATTCAGAATATCGTCACCGAGCTGAGCGGCGAGAAAATTGACGTCGTGGAGTGGAGCAGCGATCCCCGCACGTTCATCATCAGCGCGCTTAGCCCCGCCAAGGTGAACGAAGTCTACCTGGAGGACCGCGGCGGCGAGAACAAGACCGCCATCGTCGTCGTGCCTGATCGTCAACTGTCGCTGGCGATTGGCAAGGAAGGGCAAAACGCACGCCTGGCCGCCAAGCTGACCGGTTGGCGCATTGACATCAAGTCCGAAACCGACGCGGCCAAGGAGAATCTGTCCCAGGTGTTGGTGTCGAAGGCCCGCCAGGCCGTGACGCCGGAGCGTGACTTGCTCGCCATTGCCGAGCAGATCTTGCGCGATCGCGCGGCAGCCCAGGGCGGCTTGCCCTCGTTCGATACACTGGCGCTGGAGAGCCGACCGTTCGAGCCGGCTTTGCCCGAAACCGACGAGGCCGCAGCGCCGCCGGAGCGCGTGGACGCCGGCGAACCGCCGGTGACGTCCCCAACGCCTGAGCCAGCCGAGGCGATTGTTGAAACTGCGCCAGCAGCCGCGGTGGTTGAGGAAACCGCCGTCGCGGCGGCGCAGCCCGCCGAAGTCGAGCTGCCGGCGGAGACAGAAGCAGAGGCCGCGCTGCCGCCTGGGCCTGCGGTTTGGGATGGAGCCCCGGATGGCTTCCAGGTGGAGATTTCGCCGGAAGATTACACGGAGTTCGTGGCGGCTGAAGGCGAAGGCGATGGCGAAGAGAACCTGGAAGCGGAACGTGAGCGTAAGCGCAAACGCAGCAAGAAACAGCGCCTGGTGTTCGATGAGGCGCGCGGGGCGGTGGTTTCTGTGCGTCGCCATAAACGTGAACAGTCCGCGTGGGACCAATTCGACGAGGAATAGGACGCGTGAAGACCAAGCCGCGGCGTATTCCGCAGCGTATGTGTGTGGTCTGTCGTGAGGTGCAAGGCAAACGCGCCCTCATTCGCATCGTGCGCACGCCGACTGAAGGCGTGCTGGTTGATCCAACCGGCAAGCGCGCGGGGCGCGGCGCGTATCTTTGTCACCGCGCAGTGTGTTGGGAGAAGGCGTTGAGCAGCCACGCGTTGGCGCGCGCGTTGCACGTTACCTTGACCGCGGAGGATCTGGCGGCGCTGCGCACCTTCGCCGCCAGTCAAGTGTCTTTCGATGAGACAGTCGAGTCTAAAGTGGTGTGATTTAACGTGCTGCGTTATATCAACAACAGGGGCGCAAGCCATCGGCGGATGGTCCGAGTTACGCAAAAGGATATGAGTCGGCAGAAGGATTGTCAGTCAGGTATGGGATACGTCGGGTGCGGCGGCGCGACCGGCTGGGGAATACAGGGGAGTGAGCGTATGTAATTCAACTGCGTTCAGTCCTCGCCTATCGGTTTGATTACTCTCCATCCTCTCGCCCCTCATCCTCGTCTACTTCGACACCTGACCATTAAGAACAGGGTTAACGGGTCATTTCCGTAACACCATAAAATAGAAAGGCGTCCTGCACGCGCGCGACTATACCGCCTGCCCATCAGACTCTGGCTGCAGGCGTGGGCTTGATCGTCCCTTCATGGGCTGTCGTGGACCAACGCGTGATTTGCAGGATCGTCGGGGAGATGTGGATTATGGCAACAGAAGTAAAATCAAAACCAATAGCACCCATTGCAACGCCAAGCGCCCCGCGGCCGAGTCAAGATAAGCCAAGCAACGGCCAAGACAAGGAAGAACGCCGGCCAGGGTCTCAGGCGCCGGCCGCTCCGGTCAGCCCTGTCAAAGCGGCCGTGGACAATAGCGCGCCGAATGCGCGACCGGGGAACGCCGGCCCGCCCGCGCGGCCCACCTCCAATCGGCCGGCGCCGGCCGCAAACGGCTCACGCCCGACGCCCCCGGCGCCTGGCTCATCGGCGCCGCGCCCCGCAGGCGGCGGCAGCAACCCACCGGCGCGCGCGGCGGGCAGCAATCAACCACCTCGACCGGGCGCGCCGGCTCAGCAGCCAGCGCGATCAGACAACAGCAGACCGCAGGCCGCGCCTTCGCCCACCCGGCCGCAAACACCGAGCGGCGGCGCGCGGCCCGGCGGAAGCAATTCACGCCCGGCGCCGTCGTTTGGCGGCGCGCCTCGCGTCAGCGGCGCTCCCAACCGCGGCGGCCAGCGATCTCCCCAGGGTCAGAATAGACCGGGTGCGCGCCCTGGCAATACCGGGGGTGGACGACCTTCCCATGCCGGCCCCAGGCCTGCAGCGCCGGTTGCGGCTCCTGCTGCCCCAGCCAAGCCAACCAAGCCAACGTCGGTCGAGATTCCACCGGCGATCACGGTGCGTGACCTCGCGCAGTTGATGCAGGAAAGCCCGATTGACCTGATCAAGGTGCTGATGAACTACGGCATCATGGCCCCCATCACGCAGACGATTGACTTCGACACCGCGGCCGTGATTGGTTCGGAGTTTGGCGTTGAGGTCAAGCCTGTGCCCGTCGCCGTGGTTGAAGAACGAAGCCTGGAGAGTGAGACCGACGGCGAACCGAAGACGCTGCGACAGCGGATTTTGGAATCGCAGTCTGAAGACAAGCTCATCGAACGGCCGCCTGTGGTGGCCGTGCTGGGGCATGTGGACCATGGCAAGACCACGCTTTTGGATGCGATTCGCAAAACTAACGTCGTGGAAGGCGAAGCCGGCGGCATCACGCAGCGCATTGGCGCGTATCAGATTGAGCTGAACGGTCGCAAAATCACCTTCTTGGACACGCCCGGTCACGAGGCCTTCACCGCCATGCGCGCCCGCGGCGCGCAGGTGACGGACATCGTGGTCTTGGTGGTGGCGGCCGACGACGGCGTGATGCCCCAGACTAAGGAAGCGATCAGCCATGCCAAGGCGGCCAAGGTGCCGATCGTGGTGGCGATGAATAAGGTGGATAAGCCAAATGCCAACTCGGATCGCGTCAAACAGGAATTGTCTGACGCTGGCTTGCTCATCGAAGAATGGGGCGGCGATGTGATCTGTGTGCCGGTTTCCGCCAAGATGAAGCGCGGCATCAATGATCTGCTGGAGAACATCCTGTTGGTGGCTGACATCAACCCGCCCATGAGCACACCCGACGGCCGCGCGATTGGGACCGTGATCGAGAGCGAAAACGACCCGCGCCGCGGTCCGATCGCCACGCTGCTGGTGCAAACAGGCACGATGCACGTGGGCGATGCGATCGTGGCCGGGGGCATCGCGGGCCGCGTACGCGCCATGTTTGACGATCGCGGCAATCCGGTGGACTCTGCGCCGCCCAGTATGCCGGCCCGCGTTATGGGCTTCGGCACCGCGCCCACAGCCGGCGACACCTTCAAGGTGATGGCAGACTATAATGC
>CAZEPA010000141.1:0-9191 GCA_964513955.1 uncultured Anaerolineae bacterium
GCTGCCGGTGCTGCCGGTCGCGCTCCTTCTGTTTATGGTGTTCGGCGCGATTAGTCAGCCGCTGTTTGCTGAAGTACAAAAACGCCTTTCGCGGCTCAATACGATTCTGCAAGAGAACCTGGCTGGGATCAAGGTCGTGAAGGCGTTTGCGCGCGAACCGGACGAAGAACGCAAGTTCGACGCGGCGGCGGCCAGCCTGATGGAGCAAAGCATCAAAGTCTCCCGCACCTTCTCCTTCCTCTTCCCGGTCGTTTTCTTGATCGCCAACCTGGGGCAGGCAGCCGTGCTCTACTTCGGCGGCAAGCAGATCATTGGCGGCACCCTGAGCTTTGGCGAATGGCAGAAGTTCAGCCTCTACCTGGTCTACGTCTTCTTCCCCATCGGCCAGTTAGGCTTCATCATCAGCCAGATGTCTCAAGCCAGCGCATCCGCTGCTCGCATCTTCGAGATTTTCGACGCCAAGAATGATGTGGCCGACAAGCCAGGGGCGACCGCCCTGCCTCCAGTGCAAGGCCAGGTCACCTTCGACGATGTCACCTTCCGCTATTTTGAAAGCGGAGAACCAGTTCTCTCCCATGTCAGCTTTGAAGCCAAGCCCGGTGAAACCGTCGCCCTGCTTGGCGCCACCGGCAGCGGCAAAACCACGATCATCAACCTGCTGCCGCGCTTCTACGATGTTAACGAAGGGCATGTGCGCATTGATGGCTATGACCTGCGGGATGTGACGCTCGATTCCCTGCGCTCGCAGATCGGCATTGTGCTGCAAGAGACCAATCTCTTCAGCGGCACGATTCGCGAGAACATCGCATTCGGTCGGCCTGACGCCACGCTGGCAGAAGTCACCGCCGCGGCCAAAGCGGCCTCGGCGCACGACTTCATCATGAGCTTTCCGGCCGGCTATGAAACCCCGGTGGGCGAACGCGGCACGACCCTGAGCGGCGGACAGAAGCAACGCATTGCCATCGCACGCGCGCTGCTGCTCAACCCGCGCTTGTTGATCCTGGACGACTCCACGAGTTCGGTTGACCTGCAGACGGAGTTTCAGATTCAGCAGGCCTTGACCGGTTTGATGCACGGGCGCACCAGCTTCGTCATTGCGCAGCGTATCACGACCGTGGTCAACGCCGATCAAATCCTGGTGCTGGAAAAGGGACGCATCGTCGCCCGCGGCACACACGAAGACCTTATGGAAAACAGCCCCCTCTACGCAGACATCTATCATTCGCAGTTGGTGAGCGATGTGGCCCTGACCGACGAACAACCGTCACGGCCAGAAACCGCCATGCTGAGTAAGGAGACACCGCTATGATGGGAGGACCTGGGGGGCCACGCGCCCTCTTGGAGCGTGAAACGCTCAAGCCGCAACGCGTCGGGGCCACCCTGCGCCGTTTTGCGGTCTATTTCAAGGCCTTCTGGCCTATCCTGCTGCTGGTGGCCGCGCTGGTCATTGCCGGCACCTGGGCGCAGGTGACCGCGCCCGAGTTGATCGGTCAGGCGGTAGACTGCTACCTGACGCCGGCGGCCAGCGCCCGGTTGACGGGCGGCGCAGCAGGCGCCAGCGGCTTCGCCGGTCAGCAAACGCAGGCCGCCAAGAGCACCTGTTGGTTCGATACCACCGACGCGGCCACACGCAGCACGGCCGACACGGTGGCTGGTCTGGGGCGTGTGATTTTACTGGTGGTCGGTCTGTATGTCGCCGGCTCCATTACCGGCGGCCTGCAGTTCTACGCCATGTCATGGTCTGGCAATCACGTGCTGCGCAAGATGCGCGATGACCTGTTCGCGCAGGTGCACCGCTTATCGCTCAACTACTATGCCGAACATGAGGCCGGCGCCATCATGAGCCGCATCACCAACGACATTGACACGATTCAGCAAGTGTTCACCTTTGCCCTGGTCAACGTGCTGAGCGGCATCCTGTTGATTGTATGGGTCATGTATAAGATGCTGGCGCTGAGCTGGGCTTATGCGCTGATCTCTCTGGCGGTGCTGCCGTTCATGATTGCGGCTACGCTTTGGTTCTCCGGCCAGGCGCGCAAGGCCTTCCGCCGCAGTCGCCAGGAGATTGGCAATGTCAACGCCGACCTGCAAGAAACCATTGCCAATGTGCGCGAGGTGCAGGCGTTCAACCGGGAACAAGAGAACATTGACCAGTTCCGCGTCACCAACGCGGCCAATCGTGATGCAAACGTCCGCGCCGTGGCCTTCACCAGCGCCCTTGCGCCCACCCTCGAAGCGCTGGGCTATGTCGCCATTGCCATCGTAACCGGCGTGGGCGGCCTGGCCTTGCTGCGGGGCAATAACCTGATGGGCGCCACCGTCACCCTGGGCCTGATCGTCACCTTTCTCAACTACGTGCAGCGTTTCAACCAGCCGATCCAGCAGGTATCTGTGCTGTGGACAAACATCCAGAGCGCGATTGCCGGCGGCGAGCGCATCTTCGGCCTGCTCGACCAGGCGCCCGAAGTGTTCGACAAACCCGGCGCCCAACCGCTGCCGCCCATCCAGGGACGTGTGGAGTTTGATCATGTGCATGCCGCTTATAAGAAGGGCATCCCGGTGCTGCAGAATGTCAGCCTGAAAGCCGAGCCAGGCCAGACCATCGCCATTGTAGGCCCCACCGGCGCCGGCAAAACCACCATCATCAACTTGCTGCCGCGCTTCTATGATGTCACCGACGGCGCCGTGCGCATTGATGGTGTAGATGTGCGCGACGTGACTGCGGCCAGCCTGCGTCGCCAGATCGGCATCGTGCTGCAGGACACCTTCCTGTTCAGCGACACCGTGATGAACAACATCCGCTATGGCAAGCCCGAGGCCAGCGATGAGGAAGTGATCGCCGCGGCCAGGCTGGTGCAGGCCAATCAGTTCATCGAGCGCCTGCCAGAAGGCTATCAAACCTTGCTGGGCGAGCGCGGCAGCGGCCTCAGCCAGGGGCAACGCCAGCTCCTGGCCATTGCCCGCGCCGCTCTGAGCAACCCGCGCATTCTGATCCTGGACGAAGCGACTTCTAGCGTGGACACCCGTACAGAGCGCCAGATTCAGGCCGCTCTGAACAAGCTGCTGGCCGGCCGCACTAGTTTCGTCATTGCCCATCGTCTGAGCACCATTCGCAATGCCGACCAGGTGCTGGTCCTTGCCGCAGGCGAAATCGTCGAGCGGGGCAAACATGACGAACTGTTGGCGCAGGGCGGGGTTTACTACGATCTGTACATGAGCCAATTCCGCCGCGACGAGCAAATGGTTGTGGAACAGCCGGTGGTGACGGCGCCAGGCCCGAATGGCAAGGGAATGGCTCCAGTGCCCGCATGACGAGCACTGGGAAGCGCGACCTGAGCGGCGGGGCGGACCAAATGAAGCATGTGGTTGTCTTGGGCGCAGGCATGGTCGGCGGCGCAATGGCCGCCGACCTATGCCATGATTTTGCCGTCACGGTGGTAGACGCGAATCGCGCGCGCGGCGCAGCCCTGACGGAGCGCTACCCGCTGGCTTTTTTACCGGCCGACCTGGCTCACCCTGCAGCGGTGAGCCAGGCCGTGGCGGATGCAGACCTGGTGATTGGAGCCGTACCTGGTTTCCTGGGCTATCAAACCCTGGCCGCGGTCATTGCCGCGGGCAAAAATGTCGTAGATATTTCCTTTTTCCCGGAGGACCCTTTCGCGCTGGATGATCTGGCTCGGCAACAGGGGGTCACGGCAGTCGTTGATTGCGGCGTGGCGCCAGGCCTGGGCAATCTCATCCTGGGTTATCACCACGCGCAGGGGACCGTGGAATCGTTCGAATGTCTGGTGGGGGGGCTGCCGGTCAGCCGGGCGTGGCCCTGGGCGTACAAAGCTCCCTTTTCGCCGATTGATGTGATCGAGGAGTACACGCGACCGGCGCGCATGGTCGTTAAGGGCGAGATCGTGGTCAAGCCTGCACTCTCCGACGCAGAACTTGTGACGCTTGACCCGGTGGGGGTGCTGGAGGCTTTCAACACCGATGGCCTGCGCACACTGCTGCGCACCATTCCGGCGCCCAATATGGTTGAAAAAACGCTCCGCTACCCCGGTCACATCGAGTTGATCCGTGTGCTGCGCGCGAGCGGCTTCTTCGATGCCGCACCGCGGTCGGTCCACGGCGTAGAAGTGCGTCCGCTCGATGTCACCGCGGCGCTGCTGTTGGAACAATGGCGCCTGGAAGCCAACGAACCAGAGTTCACCATCATGCGCGTACGCATCCGCGCGATGGAAGAGGGTCAGCCGCAGACCTACACGTATCACCTGTACGATCAAACCGATCCGCTGACCGGCGTTTCTTCGATGGCGCGCACCACGGGCTACACCTGCACCGGAGTTGCGCGCCTGGTGTTAGATGGAACTTTCACGCGCGCGGGCATCTGCCCACCAGAAATAGTGGGCGCGGATGCTGCCTGCTTCGAGCGCGTGCTGGCGCACCTGGCCGCGCGCGGGGTGAACTGCCGCCTGGGTTAAGTTGTCCTGATCTACGGGATTTGCTGCATACCGGCATCAGGCCGCGTCCGCCGCTGGCGGCCTGATCTGGGTCTAGTCGTGAGGCGGGTGCCATCCCCATGTCACCCAAACATATCGCGCGCGAGTTACGTAAGGATTGTTCATTTGCAGCACGTACACCGTCGCCCGGCCGGTGGCAGTCAGTCCCACGATCGTGACGCCGCCATCTGCCCAGGCAAAATGATCCTGCCAAACCTGCCGGCGTGGATTGAACAGAGGTGCTGAGGTTTGGGTCACTGTATCCAAACCGTGCGTGCGATCGGCCTTGAAGCGATTACAACGAGGACAGGCAAGCCACAGGTTGCTTTTGTCTGATGAGCCGCCCAGCTTTCTCGGGACAATGTGCTCGATCTCAAACGGCATACCGGCGATTGCCTCTTGGGTCTGGCAATATCCACAGCGATGCCGCGCATCGGCTGCGATCCGCTGCCACTGTTCGGGAGATATGTGCGCTTGACTCATGACGATTGCAGGCTGCTCAGATCGGTCAGATCATGCCCGCGCCGCTTGAGGATGACAGACGCATGCGCTCGACGCACAAGCGTGCGGTCATAGATCTCCGTCAAGGCCTGCTGCCTGGCCTGCTCAGAGACGTTCAGAGATTTCTGTTGGGCCAAACGATTCAACCTGGCAAAGGCGCGCTGATCTGCCTTGGATAAGGTGCTGCGCGCAATCAACCACAGCACATCATCTGAAAGACGTTCGAAGGCATCCAATTCAGCTTCGAAGTCATGTGGCAGTGACGGAAGTGACGGTATGTCCCGCAGCACCATGTCCCGTACGATTTCTGGCACGGAGCGACTCTGTTGGCGTGTAGCCTGCTGCAACCGTTCATAAACCGAGATCGGCAGATCAATCGTGACAGTTGCCATTGCTGTGCTCATGGTTCATCTTCTCCACACTTCCTGGCATAGGCATTCGCACCGGTCTAACTAGGTAGACTCCAGACATTACCGGAAAGCTCTGGTTTATGGGATTGTACCACCGGGCATTGTCTATGCACAATCGAACAAGCGCAATCATTCACCAGCTAAATCCCGGCATCGTTCGGGCTTGCAGCGTAACAGGCTCCTCGTTCCCCCGTAATGTGCGCTCACGTGGCGTTTTGCACGCTAACTCGGACGCGCACCTCCAGTTGGCTGCCATCCTGGCGCGTGCCAACCAGGCGTAAGATGTAGGTAGCGTCGGCTACGGTCGTCGTGTTCCAGGACGCCAGCACACCCGACGGCTCAACCGGCGTCGTCACGTCCACAGTCAACGGCAGCCACACCTGGGGGTCAGGCGCTTGCCCCAGTTCCACCCGGTAGCTGGCGAAGGCCGCGCCATACGCGGCGCCGATGATGTCTACCACGCCGCGCACATTGTCGCCCTCCAGCGGCTGGTCCAGGCGCAGCACCAACTCATCGCCAGGCGGTGTGGTGGGCGTGACGTCAGGGGTAGGCGTGTTGGTCGGCAGCGCGGGTGTGGGAATCTCTGCGGTAGGCGTGGGCGTCGCCAAGAACTCCGGCGTCGGCGTGGCCGTTGCCAGCAGTTCAGGCGTGGGCGTGGCTGTTGGCAGAATCTCCGGCGTGGGCGTTGCCGTTGACAAAATCTCTGGCGTCGGTGTACTCGTCAGCGCCGATGTCGGCGTGAGCGGCGCCGCGCCCACGAACAGGCGCACGCGCGCTTCGAACTCACGACCGCTGTGGTCCCACACGCGGATGCGCAGCGTGAACGGACCAGGCGCGAGCGTGGCTGTGTTCCAGGTTGCCAGCGGGCCGCCATCCACCGGCGTGAAGAAGGGGCCTTCCACATGTCCCCAACCGAGAGGATCGTGACCCTCGCCGTATTCCACATCGTAGCGATCGAAATCAGGCAGCGCGGTCTTCCCCACCAGCGTGACCAGGCCAGCCACCGTCTCCCCCTCGGCCGGCTGCTGGATGGAGATGTCCGGCGCCTGGCAGTTGGTCGCCACCTCCGTCGGCGGCTGCGGGATGCCGTGGTCAATGGCCCACTGCCGCCCTTCTGGCGGATACACGGTATAATCGCGCACTTCCACCAATTGATCGGGACATTCGGGCGGCGCCAGGTACTCCTGGTCGCCGGCCTTGAAGATGCGCACCTTGCGGTGAATGTCGAACTCGGCGCTGAGCGGGCCGCGACCCTTGACGAACACCTCGGCGCGGCGCGCAGGGCAGCTTGCGCTGGGCACCGTGCCTGAATCCGCGCACACTTCGATCAACTCGATGTCTGCCGGCGCGGGGAAGGGCAGCGACGGCTTGCCCTTGAGCGCCGCGACCAGGAAGCTGTTCCAGATCGGTCCAGCGCCGGCGACCCCACTGACGCCACGCATCACCGTGCCGTCGCTGTTGCCTACCCAAACGCCCACGGCCAGATCAGGCGTATAGCCCACGGTCCAGTTGTCGCGGAAATCGTTCGTCGTGCCGGTCTTCACTGCGGCCGGGCGATCGCCGGGCAGGCGCAGCACACTGTTGGGGCCGAAAGCGGGCGTGCGGGCCTCATTATCCGCCAAGATCGAGGTGATCTGATAGGCATAGCTGGCCGGCGCGGCCCGCTGGCCGGACGCTGGTTCGATGAGGAGCGCGCCGTGGGGCCGGCTTGCTGCCTCTTGGCAAGGCGCGGCGCTGACCTCTTCGACGCCCTGGCCCAACAGCTGCCCATCAGGCCCGATCACGCACTGAATCGCCACGGACGGCACGCGGATGCCCTGATTCGCCAACACCGCGTACGCGCCGGTCAGCTCCAGCAGCGTCATCTCGCCGCCGCCCAGGGTAAGCGAGAGGCCGAAATCGCCGCCGGTCAAGCTCTTGACCCCCATGCGCTCGGCGGTTTCGATCAGCCGCGGAATGGTGACATGCTGTAGGGCTTTGACGGCCGGGATATTATAGGAATTTGCCAGCGCGCTGCGCACCGTCACCAGGCCATGCTCTTTGTCATCATAGTTCTTGGGAACGTAGGGCGGCCGGCCCGCGCCATCAGGAAACTCTGTACTGATATCCATCAGGGTGGTGGCCGGCGTCCACCAGTCCTGGCTTAAGGCAAAAGCGGTCAGGTAGGTCAGCGGCTTGACCGCCGACCCTGGTTGGCGAGGACTGATCGCCACGTTGACCTGGCCGGAGATCTCGGCGGCGTTGAAATCCACGCTGCCCAGCATCGCCAGGATTTCGCCGGTCTGCGGCCGCAGAGCCACCAATGCGGCATTGGTCACGTGCTGCTGCGGGGTGAAGCGCGCAATGCGCGCACGGGCGGTCTCTTCGGCCAGCTTCTGCAGATCGCTGTCAAGCGTGGTGTAGACTTGCAGGCCGCCCTTGTACAAAATCCCTGGGCCATAGGCGCGCTCGAGCTGCTCACGCACGTAGACCACAAAATGCGGCGCCTCGAAGGTGTAGTGCAGCGGCACGAGCGGGATTTGCTGCGCGTCCCAAGCCAGCCAGGCTGCATCCGCTTCCTGCGGCGTGATGTAGCCTTCCTTGACCATCAAGCGCAGCACCACGGCCTGGCGCGCCTTGGCCCCGGTCGGGTTGGTGTAAGGGTCATAGAAAGCAGGGGCCTGCGGCAGTCCGGCCAGCAAGGAGGCTTCCGCGAGGGTCAAATCAAGGGCTGGCTTGCCAAAATAGGTCTGCGCGGCGGTCTCGATGCCATACGCAGCGTTGCCGTAGTAAATCTCATTCAAGTAGATTTCCAGGATACGGTCGCGCGGATAGGTGCGCGTGATTTCGGCCGCCAGAATCGCCTCTTTGATCTTGCGCGTCACCGTGCGCTCTGGCGTCAGGAAAACCAGTTTGACCAACTGCTGGGCAATCGAGGAACCGCCAATGACCGCCTCGCGCTCCCGAACAGCCCGCCACACCAGCCGTGCGATGCCGACGGGGTCTACACCAGGATGCAGGTAAAAATTGGCATCTTCGGTGGCGATGGTGGCGTGCAGCAGGTCAGGCGCAATCTGATTGAGCTTGACGAGGGAACGCCGGCCTGCGCCTGAATCAAAAACTTCGTTGAGGGGCTTGCCGCTGCGGTCATAGATGCGCGTGCTGACAAAGAGCGCCGCACGACCCTGGAGTTCATCGGGCGATGGTAGATCGGACGCGATGAGGACATAGCCAATGGCGCCCCCGGCCGTGACCAACAGGCCCAGGATGGTGCTGACGATGAGCGCGATCAAGAATCCGTCGGCGAACCGTCCACGTCGGCTGCCGTTGCCGCCTGAGGGCGCCGCCGGGCGGCCGCCAGGCAGTCGCGGCGGCGGATTACCACCGGCCGGCGCCCGCGTCAGCACCGGCGGCGGCTCCGCTGGCGACCTCATCCAGTCGGGAAGCCCCTGATTCGAAGTGGGTGACACGGGCCGAGACGCCGGTCCCGGATTTCGATCGCCTTGTTGTAGGCTCATCGTTCACTCCTTGAAAGTACAAAGTGCAAAGTACAAAACACAAAGCAGTTGCGCACTCAGAGCGACTGCCCACACAGGTATACGCACACAATCGGGCAACGGGCACTCTGTACTCTGCGCTTTGCATTTACTTCGGCCATTCCCACGGCTGCGTGTTTTGAAACACCCATGCCGCGGTGTGAAATATGGATACACCTATCAACGCCAAGCACGCTTCAAGTCGGGTGCGCTCACTGGGGAGCGCCTGACCCAGCAGCACACCGGCCAGCGCCGTCAGCGGCAGGCTGCTCAGG
>CAZEPA010000142.1:0-9175 GCA_964513955.1 uncultured Anaerolineae bacterium
TCAAGGGGGGCGGCAAACCGCAGTGGCTGACCTACATTGCCATCTGGCGCCTGGCAACCATGCTCATTTTCCTTTACCCCGCAGTTTACTATTGGGGCGCGGTCGGCGTCAGCGCCTTGTCGGCCATCGTGGCCGTGGTGGATTGGTTCATCTCAGCCTGGCTGTGCAACAAGGTGATTGGCGCTTCCCTGCGCATGTATGGCCGCGTGCTGCTGCCCATGCTGGCTTTTGCCATTCTCAGCGCGGCCGTCGCGTTTGGCCTGCGGACGCTCATCTTCCGCGAAGCGACGATCGTCTCGCTCCTTTTCAGCGGCGCCGTCGGCGTGGGCCTCTACGCCGGTTTGATCCTGGCAACCGATGGCGAATTGCGCGCGCTGCTGCAGCAGGGGATCGCAGAGGCCCAGGGCCTCTGGAGACGTTGGCGCACCGCATGAACGTCCGCAGGCGCTGCGGATCAGCGCAAGAGGTCTCCCGGCGGCTGTGACTAGCAGGTGGTATGTGAGAATCCTTCTCGTGTCCAGTGTCCAGCTCAATCCTTACGTCCGCTTGTTGGCCGGCGGTCTACAAGCCGCGGGCGCCGAGGTGCGCCAAACCCGCAGCCTTTCCCTGCCCAGCCTGCTGCTCCAGCGCCGGCGCGGCCTGGATGTCATTCATCTCCATTGGCTTGAACTGCTTTATGAATCTCCACATCGCGCGCGCAGCGCCTGGCGGCTGCTGATGATCTTGCTGACCCTGGCCGTGGCTCGACTGTTGGGCGTCAGCGTGGTTTACACCGTGCACAACCTGGCGCACCACGAAGGCCGCACGCCGCGGCTCAACGCCTGGGGCAACCGCGCGCTGTTTCGCCTGGCCAGCGCGCTGCACGTGCACGATGCGGTCACTGCGCGAGCTTTAGCCCCCTGGGCGTCCAAAGTCTACATCGCCCCCCATGGCAGTTACCTCGGCGCGTACCCCAACACGACCGAGCGCGCCGCCGCGCGCGCCCGGCTGGAGCTGACCGACGCAGGCGTGGTTTATCTTTTCCTCGGGGGCGTGCGACCGTACAAAGGGCTAGAACTGCTGCTGGAGGCTTTCCGTGCCGTTGACGATCCGCAGGCGCGCTTGCTCGTGGCCGGCCATGCCCATCGCCCGGACTACGCCGCGGCGATCGCGGCCCTGGGTGACCGTGACCCACGCGTGCGCTTACTCTTGCGCCATGTGGCGGATGACGAGCTGCAGTTCTTTTTCCAGGCCAGTGACGCCTGCGTGCTCCCCTATCGGGCCGCGACGACGTCCGGCGCGGCTTTGCTGGCCCTCTCCTTCGGCTGCCCCATCGTCGCGCCGCGCCTGGGGCCTTTTCCAGAACTAGCCGCGGACGGACGCGGCCTGCTGTTCGAGCCGGACAGTGTGGATGATCTGGCGCGGGCCTTGCGCGTGGTGCCGCAGTTCGATCGGTTGGCGGCGCGGGCCGCCTGCCTGGCTTATGCGCAGGCGCTGGCCTGGCCCATCCTGGCGCAGGCGCACCTGGCCGCTTATCAGGCGCACCGCTGAGGGAACCGATGCTCACCGATCAAACCTTTGTTTGTTTCACGCCGGAGCGCTGGAACGGCCTGTGGCGCAATCGCCATCAGCTCTTGATCCGTTTTGCCCGGCAGAATCGCGTCCTCTGGGTGGAACCGCGACCCTATCTCAGCGACGCCATGCGTGCGCTGCGCACGCGACGCCTGGGTGAACACACCCTGGCCTGGCCGCGGCCCCAGCACATCCAGGATGGCCTCTTTGTCTACCGCGACCCGCTGTGGCTGCCGTTGAGCGGACGCACGCCGCTGCGCCAATTCACGGCCTGGGGGCGATCGGCCGCGCTGCGGAGGGCCGTGCGCCAGGTGGGCGGCGGCCACGCGCCTATCCTATGGCTGTTTCGGCCTGACCAGGGCGATGTCATCGGCCAATGCGGCGAGCAGATGGTGATCTATCACGCGGTGGATGAATACGCCGCTTACGAGCTGGAATACCAGGCCGATCAGGCCGCCAACCGACCCGACTCGGTGCAAGCGATGGAGCAGGCCATCCTGCGCCGCGCGGACCTGGCGCTGGTCACGTCAGGGCCGCTGCTGGCAAGCAAGCAGGCGTTTCAGCCGAACACGTACCTGGTGCCCAACGGCGTGGATTTTGCCGCGTTTGCCGCGGCCCTGGCGCAGCCGCAGGAGCCGGCCGCCCTCGCCGGCGTGCCGCACCCGCGCCTGGGCTTTGTGGGCGCCATCAACGAAAAGGTGGACTTGCGCCTGCTCAGCACGCTGGCCGCCGCGAACCGCGCCTGGCAGATCGTGCTCGTCGGCCCCGTCACCCTGCGTTACAACCAGGATGACCTGGACGCACTCCGCAGTCAGCCCAACGTGCATGTCATCGGCGCGCTGCCGGTGGCCCACGTACCGCACGCCATCGCCGCGTGCGATGTCTGCCTGATGCCGTACAAGATCAACGCCTGGACGCACCACATCAGCCCGCTGAAACTGTACGAATATCTGGCCGTTGGCCGGCCCATCGTCAGCACCGCCATCCCGGCGGTGACCGACAGCGGCGAACTGGCGCCGCTGGTCGGCGTGGCGCATGATGCGGCCGAGATGACCGCCCTGGTCGAGCAGGCGCTGAGCCGCACGGACGATCAGGCGGCGACGGCCCGGCGCGCGTTTGCCGCGCAGCAGACCTGGGATGCGCGCGTCGAGCGCATTGGCGAACTGATCGGCGACGCGCTGAAAGGAAAATAGAGGTCAACAGCCCATGCTCACCTGGCAAGAACAGCATGACATCGAGCAGATCGTCTATCCGGCGTACACCGAGCGAGCCTACGGCGAGCTGCGCCACCGGCTGACCATCGCGCTGACCCCAGGCGCGACCGTGCTGGATGCCGGCAGCGGGCCTGGCACCTGGCTCTTGCGCCGGCACCTGGCTGACATTCACGTGGTTGGGCTTGACCTCTTTCGGCCCGATCCGCTGCCGGCCGGCTGCTACGCCATTGGCTCTCTCGACGCCATCCCCTACGCACGGGGGCTCTTCGACGTGGTTCTTTGCTACGACGTAGTCGAGCATCTGGAACAGCCCGCGCGCACCTTCGCCGAATTCTGGCGTGTGCTCAAGCCCGGCGGCCTGTGTGTGGTAAAAACGCCCAATCTATTCGGGCCGTCCACCCTGGCCGCGGCCGTTCTGCCGCATGCGGTCCATGTCGCGGTGCATCGCGGCCTGGGCACGCGTGAAGGCAGCGTCTTTCCCACGCGGTTCCGCTGCAACACGGCAGCACAGTTAGACGCGGCGTTGGCAGTGAGCGGATTCGAGACCGAGGCGCTCTACACCGTGGATGAGACGGCCGGTTATTTTGCCTTTGTGCCCTGGAGTTACGCGTTGGCTTTGCGTTACAGTCGTTTGCTGGCGCGCCCGGCGCTGGCCGCGCTGCGCAGCGGCCTGATCGGATTTTTCCGCAAACCGCCTTTGGCGCCCGCGGCCAACCGTGGTACAATGCCCAAACCCTGAAGTGAGGGGAGATGATCCCCGGAGGAAGTATGGATATCCATTTTGGAACCGATGGCTGGCGCGCCGTCATCAGCGACACCTTTACCTTTGCCAACGTGCGCCTGGTGGCGCAGGCGATGGCTGATGTGGTCCGCCAACAGCACCCTGATGTCGTCCCGCTGCGCATGGTGGTCGGTTTTGACACCCGTTTCTTGTCTGATCGTTATGCACGCGAGGTGGCCTGCGTCCTGGCTGCCAACGGTATCCAGGTTGACCTGGCCCGCGCGGACACGCCCACGCCGGTCATTTCGCATGCCATTGTGCTGCGCCGTGCGCAGGGCGGCGTCATGATTACGGCCAGCCACAATCCCCCCCGCTACAACGGCATCAAGTTCAAGGCCGCGTATGGCGGCTCCGCCTCCCCGGCCGACTGCAAGCTGGTGGAAACACGCCTGCAGCAAAACGAACAGGAAGGCCGCAAGCCGCTGATCCTGGACTTCGATGACGCGCAGGCGCAGGGCTTGATTCAGCGCTTCGACCCACGGCCCGCGTATCGCGATCACCTGGCGACGTTGGTGGATTTCGAGACGATTCGCCGCGGCCAGCTGCGCGTCGTGGTAGATGCCATGTACGGCGCGGGCCGCGCCTACCTGGCCGAATTTTTGCGCGATGCGGGCGCGGAGGTCGTTGAGCTGCGCGGCGAAATGAATCCGGGCTTCAACGGCATTCACCCTGAGCCGATCGAGCGTTACCTGCAGCCGCTGGCCGACGCGCTGCGCAGCGGCGACTGGCACCTGGGCCTCGCGACCGACGGCGACGCCGATCGCATCGGCGCCATGGCGCCCGACGGCCGCTTCATTGATCCGCACGTCATTATGTCGCTCAGTCTGCGCTACCTGCTGCAGCAGCGCCGCCAGCGCGGCATGGTCGTCAAGACCGTGTCAACCACGCAGATGCTGAACCGGTTGGCCGCCAGCTATGGCCTGGAAATTCGGGAGACGCCGGTCGGCTTCAATCACATCAGTGATTTGATGATGAACCATGATGTCCTCATTGGCGGCGAGGAGTCAGGCGGCATCAGCATCAAGGGGCATATTCCTGAGGGCGATGGCGTGTTGATGGGCATGCTGGTGGCCGAAATGGTGGCCGCGCATGGCAGCGACTTTCAGGCGCTCTTGGCGGACCTGGTGCGCGAGGTGGGCGCCTTCTATTATGCCCGCAACGACTTTGTGTTGAAAACCGTCAACGGCCGACCGCCGTTCAGCAAGAGCGAAATGGTGCAGCGGTTGACCCAATCTCCGCCCACGGCGCTGGCAGGGATGCCTGTGGCCCAGGTGTTGACCAACGACGGCGTGAAGTACATGCTGCAGGATGACAGCTGGCTGCTCATTCGCCCGTCGGGCACCGAACCGGTGTTGCGCATGTACGCCGAAGCGCACAGTGCGGGCATGGTGCAGTCGCTTTTGCAGGCTGGGGAAACGCTGGTGCCGTCGCCGGGAGAACGGAGCGGCAGTCACTAAGAGGTATCTTCTCAATTTGTAGGGGCGCACCCGGGGTGATTGAGAAGATACAACAGCAAAGGCCGTGTCTGAATGACACGGCCTTTGCTGTTTAGGCGTCTCGACTGGCCTCTTGACGCAGGCGCGCCAGGAGCCGTTCACGAAATCCACGCGGGGGCGGGGTCGCATAGCCGCTTGACATGGCGTGGCGCGTCCAGGCCAGGCTGGAACGGCAGCGCAGACAGGAAGCCAGGTGGTCATGGATGAGCTTGAGTTCCTCGCGCGTGGCCAGGTTGTCAAGAAAGGTCGCGTACAGAGATTCCAATTGCTCGCAGGTCACCGGCAGCCTCTTTTGGTCTTTTCGTTTCTCACCGCGTCAGCCGAACGATGGGGTACTTCATCTGTCTGTGGATGTAGACGACAAAATGGTAGGATTGTCACAAAAGACATCCTAATCATCCAGAACGTAGGTTGCTGCACCGATTCCTGGGTTGAACTTGACGCAGTATCAAAATATGGTACCATACACTCGTGAAGCACAAACATCAAAAGACACTAGAACTGATATTTGCCCGACCAACGAGCGGTAATATCAACTGGGCGGATATCGAAGGTCTCTTTGTCGAGCTTGGCGCGGAGATCAGCGAGCGCGAGGGTTCGCGTGTGGGTGTCCGTTTGTTTGGAGAAAGAAGAGTTTTTCACCGGCCGCATCCTTCTCCCAATACTGATAAAGGGGCGGTTGCCAGCATTCGGAAATGGTTGAAAGAAAACGGAGTCGAACCATGATGAACATGGTAGAAATCAATGGCTACCGGGCCGTTGTTCAATATGACCCAGATATTGACATGTTTCGCGGCGAATTCATTGGTCTCAATGGTGGGGCTGATTTTTACGCCAAAGATATCGATGGTCTACGCAAGGAAGGCGAAATCTCGCTAAAAGTGTTCCTTGAAATGTGTCAGGAGGACGGCGTCGAGCCGCGGAAAGCGTATTCCGGCAAATTCAACCTTCGTGTTTCACCCAACTTGCACGCAGAGATAACGGCGAGAGCGTTGGCGGAAGGTAAAAGCCTCAATCAATGGGTAGCGGATGTATTGGGTGAATCGTTGCATGTTCATTGACTGATAGCCAGATCTCATCCTATATTCTCAATCTATGTTCTCGATAAAACTTCAATTCCTTTGCTCAGATTCTCCGGCCGGGCCGCTGAGTGAGCCGGCCCCCTGCCGCGCGCGTAACTTGAGCAGCAGTACCGTGCCCAGGATCAGCGTTTCGACGGTGGAGGTCACGGCAAAGGCGAGCGGGATGATCTGCACACCCACGTGCGCCACGAAGAGGCTCAGGATGGCGCCGCGTCCGAGCAGTTGCAGGGTGTTGGTGATGAGCGGCGTGCGCGTGTCGCGCAGGGCAATCAGGCCGCGCGTAATGACCTCGGTCGCGACGTAGGACGGCAGGGCAATGGCATAGATCACCAACACGCTGTAGGTGACATCGCCGGCTGCAGTCGTGAATTCGCCGCGCTCGAAGAGGAGGCGAATCACAAGGCGTCCCAGCCAGATCAGGAGCGCAAGGGCCGGCAAAGCCAGGGCCACGGCCCCGCCCAGGGAGCGCAGCAACGTGGCGCGCATCTCGCGCCAGGCCGCGGCTTCGGCATGAGCCGCCAGCCGTGGGAAGGCGGCCTGTCCTACCGCCTGCCCCAGCAGCGCAATCGGCAGACCGACCAACAGCCAGGCGTTGTAGATCGCGGCCAGCGCCGCGGCATTGGCCGCCTGCGTCGCAAACGCCGTGTCCAGGATGAAGCCGGCGTAGTTTACGCTGACCGACAGGCCGTTGGGAATCAACAGGCGCGCCAGCTCGCGCAGGCGCGCATCGGCCAGGTTCCACGTCGGGCGCAGGCTGGCGGCGGACCCGCGCAGGCCGGGCCACAGAATAATCGCCTGCAGCACTGCGCCCGCGACGACGCCCACGGTCGGCCCCAAAATACCCAGACCCGGCACGAAGCGCGCCACCATGATGCCGACGATCAGGGTGACGTTGTGGCTGACGACCGAGAGCGCCGTCAGCAGGAATTGATTGCGGCTGTTGAGCACGGCCGTGGCGACAGTCCCCAGCGTCAGGATGATCGGCTGCAGGAGCATGACGCGCGTCAGGCTGATGGTGAGGCGACTGGTTTCAGCATCGAAGCCGGGCGCCAGCACGCTGCGCACAAAGGCCGGGGCAAAAATCTCGCCGGCCAGGACGACCAGTGCAAAAAAGGACATCAGCGCGGTCAGCACCAGGTTGATGAAACGGCCGCCGGCGGCCGTGCCCTCCTCGCGGATGGTGTTGAGCAGCACCGGGATCATGGCGCTGGAGAGCGCGCCGCCGGCAATCAGGCTGAACAGGGTGTCGGGCAGGCGGAAGGCCGCGTAGTAGGCGTTGGCCTCCAGGCTGACGCCAAACTGGGCGTTGAACATCACCTGGCGGATGGCGCCGAGCATGGCCGAGAAGAAAAAGGAGGCCATCAGGATAAAACTGGCTTCGGCAATGGAAAACTCGCGTGTTAGCAGCCCCCGCAGCTGCAGCCGCGGCAAACGCGGCAGCACCACCTGCCCACGCGGGGCCGCGATGGGCGCGGTGCGCAGCGGCTCCAACACGTCGGACGCCATCACGGTCCCCATCCAGGCGCTTTCCGCCAGCGCGGCCGGGCCGCCGAGCATCAGTGGCGTCTCCTGACGACGGCCGCGTGGCAACGTGGCAGCAGAAGCGGTCATGTGGTTACCTCCTCAAGCGGACAATTCGGAACTGACCAGGAAAAACGAACCGCGAAGGCGCCAAGGCCGCAAAGAAGACGCAAGAAAGCTCGACGTTCTTAACGGCGCTTTTATGTTTCATGTCTCCATGATCGGGCGCGCGGTTGTTCAATCGCCAGTCCAAATTCTGCTCAGTTGACGCCGCTTTTGACCTGCGTTCGCCAATGCCGGCCGCTGTGCTATACTGTGCGCTGACTGAAAATGCGCTAAACGAGTTCGGCACTTCAGGATAGGATGACAACAATGAGCGGAGAACGTGAGACGCAGTTAGTGCTGGCCGCTGATGCGGGCGATCTAACCCACCGCGTGGCGCAGCCGGCCGGGCCTGGCCCTCATCCCACGGTGCTGATGCTGCACGGCCGCAGCGGCGATGAAAATGTGATGTGGGTCTTTGCCCGCGCGCTGCCGGCGGATTGGCTGATCGTCGCGCCGCGCGCCATCCAGCCGGACCCGGCTGGGGGCTTTGCCTGGCACCCGCGCAAACCAGATGAGTGGCCGCCGCTGTCGTTCTTTGACGAGGCGGCCAGCGCCATCGTGCGTTTGGCACACACCTTGCCGGGGCGCTATCAGGCCGATGTCACGCGTCTGTTTGTGATGGGATTCAGTCAGGGCGCCGCGGCAGCGTTTGCCGTGGCTCTGCGTCACCCAGGCCTGGTACGCGGCATCGCCGCGCTCGTGGGATTCATGCCGGGCGACGTGGCGGATGAGCTGTCCGCGCCGTTGGCCGGTCTGCCGGTTTTCATGGCGGTTGGGCGGCGCGACCCGCTCATCCCGCTGACCCAGGCGCACACCTGCGCGGCCATCTTGCGCACGCTCGGCGCGGAATTGGCCTACCATGAGTATGACAGCGGGCATAAGCTGGACGCGCGCGGGATGCGCGATTTACAGGCGTGGTGGCGCGAGCGCGCCCCTTTGTAGCCCCGCAGCCGGGCCGGCCGTTCACCGTGCTGGAACCAACCCGGCTGCGCTTGTGCGTTGACCTACGCGGCCGGCGAGAAGACCTGCCGATCCAGCAGCGCCGGCTGACATTCCAATTGGGGCTGTTGTGCATAGGCTTGTCCGCTAACCCCGATGCGCTCCGCGAGTTCGCGGTAGGTGAGATGGCCCGCGGTTGCCTGGATCGCCTCGGCCAGGCACCAGGTGAACGCGCCGTGATAGTCGTTGGCAATGTAGGCATCGGCCGACGTCTGGTCATCGCGACAGGCCGCCACGAGCACGTTGTTCTCCGCCGTCTTGACCACCTGGAAGCGGTTGGAGCGCGGGCGGAACAGACTCCTCAGGTTTTCGAGGAACTTGATTGCAGCTGTCACTATGTCTGGCGGAGTCAGATAGCGCGATATCGGCAACGTGGTCGAGTCCGCATCAGCGGGCGGCACCGGGCGGTTGCCCGTGCCCGAATGA
>CAZEPA010000143.1:0-9165 GCA_964513955.1 uncultured Anaerolineae bacterium
GCCGCTCCAGTCAATGTCGGCCATGGCATCCTTGATCTGGCGGCCAATGCCTTCGAAATCGGCCGCAGCCAGGCTGCTGCGCACCTGATCGGCAATGGTTTGTCCCAGGCTGCTGAGCTGCGCGCCCAATTGGTTCAGGTTCTCGGTCAACTCGCTGGCGTTGAAATCGTAGCTGGCGGCCGTAACGTGGTCACCCGCGGCCACCAGCACCTCACTGCCGCCCTCCTGCGCGGGGTTGGGCGCCTGGCGCCGGATTTCATCCCAGTCGGGCAGCGCGCTCCATGCGCCATGCCCTTCCAGGCGATGCAGCGTCACCGGCCCGTTCAACACCAGGGTCACGCTGTCCCAGGCGCGCACATGAATCTGCTGACCGGGCATGGCCCGTCCGCGAATCACCGCATCGCTGCCGACCGTGGTCACGTGCAGCGCGCCGCCTACGTTGGTGGCGGCGAAGTCTTTCGTGATGCTGTCAATCTCGACGCTGCCTTGAATGTTGGTCACCGCCACATCGCCGCCCACGCTCTTCGCGGTGACACTGCCGGCCTGGCTGACGGAAAGGTCGTCGCCCACCGCACCGAGGATCAGTTCCTGCACGTTGCGCACGCTGGCATCGTCATCCACCGAGGCCACGTCCAGGCGCTGCACTTCCTGGGCAGAGAGGTCGCCCTGGACGCGCCCGATCGTAACCTGGCCGCAGTGCTTGATGCTCACATCATCGGGCGCCGCCTCGACATGCACCTGGCCCCGCAAGCCGCGCAGGCTCAGATCATCACCCACCTGGGCAATCAACAGATCGAGGAACGCAGGCGCCTCAACCTCGGCGTCGTCCGTCAGGTGCAGCACGACCCCGGCGTCGGTGGATTGCAGAATTGGTTCGTCGTCGCACGCCACGCTGAGATCGGCGCGCTCACTGCCGCGCACGATCAATTCATCTTGCGCGTAGATGGTTAAGTGGCTGATTCCCTCTGGTAGGGGAAACTTGAAACGGTCAGACATGTTTTTCTCCTTCAATCAAAGTGCATGAGGCGGGACAGGCCAGGACAGCAGGCAAGGCCGTCGTCGCGTGCCTAGATCAAGCGCGGTTGACCTGCAGCAGGGCCTCTTCGGCCGTGATTTCGCCGGCCGCCAGTCGTCGCAAAACCTCCTGGCGCTCGCTGCTTTGGCTGGCACGCGGCGCCGGCTTCACCCCCAACGTCGTAACAATGTCCAATAATTGAGCACGCGCCGCGGGGTAGGTGAGCTTCAACTCTTCAGCTACCCACGTGATCTTACCCTCGTTGCGCAAAAACACTTCCACAAAATGGATTTGTTCTCGGCTCAGTTTTTCCAAGGCGCTGCGTTCGAAGCGCCCTTCGATCGCCGTCCCGCACGCGGGACAACTCAGTCGCGTGGTTTGCATCTCGCTGTCGCATACCGGACAGGCATGTGGAGCACGGTACATTTTCATCCCCTTGCATTAGCAGCTCTGAGGTTTCAAAAAACCAATCGGAAATTCAATCTGATTTGATTATAGGCTAAAGAAATTGAATTGTCAAGAATCAGTTTTCAATTTTCGCAATCCGTTGTAATGCCAGCGAATCCGTTTCTAACCAGGCGGCAGTGAGGAGCGCGGCGTAGGCGGTTGGCTTGCACGTAAGGCTGACCTTATTTTGCCCTCTAGGCAGCAGCTTCGGTTTGTGGTAAGATAGGGATGAACCTGTTCCACACCGCAAGCCCCTGGCGGATGTGGCGCATTTGCGGGCGTTTAACAAATTGAGGAGGCTTCGAAATGCGTAAAGTGTGGTTGGTGATAACCCTCGTGATTGTCGTGGGCGCGATGGGTGTTGCGCCGGCGGCCGCAGCGCCGCTGCCTGCCCCGACCGTGCCGCTTGGCTGTCAAGAAGGCGTCCTGCCCGGCGGGGGACTTTCGCTCATTTGTATTCCGCCCGGCTGGAACGGCGATCTCTTGGTCTGGGCGCACGGCTACGTGGCTTTCAACGAGCCGCTCGGTTTCTACAACCTCTACCTGGGCGAAACGTATTTGCCCGACCTGGTGCAGAGCCTGGGCTATGCCTTTGCCACTACCAGCTATCGCACCAACGGCCTAGCCATCGTCAGCGGCGTGGATGACGTTGCCGAGTTGATCGCGGCGTTTCCGGCCGCGGCGGGCCAGGCGCCGGTGCACACCTACATGACGGGCGCTTCCGAAGGCGGCATCGTCACCGCGCTGATGGCCGAGCGCCATCCCGAAATGCTGACGGGCGCCCTTTCGGCCTGCGGCCCGATTGGCGACTTCAAGAAACAAACGGAATATCTGGGCGATTTCCGCGTACTCTTCGACTACTTCTTCCCCAACGTCTTGCCCCCGTCACCGATCAACATCCCACCGCAGGTCATTGCCAATTGGCAATCGTCTTACGTGCCCGTGATCACGCAGCAGGTGCGCGCCAATCCCCGCCAGGCGCTGCAGCTTATGAGCACCTCGCGCGCGGCGACGCAGATGTACAGCATGAACTCGATGGTCTCCACCTCGGTGAACGTCCTGTGGTACAACGTCTTTGCTACCAACGATGCACGCCAGAAACTCGGCGGCAACCCGTTTGACAATCGCACCCGTCTTTACAGCGGTTCGCTGAACGATCGCCTGCTCAACCAGCGCGTGCAGCGATTCAGCGCCGATCCGGCCGCGCTCACCGCGTTGAGAGCCTATCAAACCACCGGCGCCCTGACGGTGCCCATGGTCACGCTGCACACCACTGGGGACGAAGTCATCCCGTTCTGGCATCAACTGCTCTACCGGGGCAAGCTGCACACCAGCGGGCGTGGCCAGTTGGTGCAGATTCCCATCTTCCGCTACGGGCACTGCAATTTCACCTCTGACGAAGCATTGGCCGGCTTCGCCATCATGATCTTCATTTCCACCGGGCAGCAGGTGCGCGGCTTGCCGGATCACTTCGATCCCGCGCAGATCGAGCGCGACTTCCAGAAGGCGCAGAGCCTGGACAGCGGCGTGTACCAGCCGGATTGAGCGGAGGCCGGCACGCCTGCCGAAGCAAAATTGGGTGATGAATGAATCTTGCGCGCAAGGCCAGGCGATTCGACGTCGAATCGCCTGGCGTTTTTTGTGCGCACGCGGCGCCTTCTTGCCGAAATCGCCGCGGCGTGTTAGTGTTGGCCTCCCAGCACATGGATGAGGATTAGCCCAGATGGACACGCTGACCGGTACGATCGAACGGATTACCTATCAGAATGAAGAGAACGGCTATACGGTGGCGCAGATGACGCCGGAGGGCAAAAACTACACCGTGCCGGTCGTGGGCAACATGCTGGGCGTCAACGTCGGTGAACACATCGAATTGAGCGGCCAGTGGGCAGCGCATCCTCAGTATGGGCGCCAATTCAAAGCCGACACCTTCAAGTTGAAGCTGCCAGCCACGGCCACCGGGATCGAGAAGTACCTGGGTTCCGGGCTGATTAAGGGCGTGGGGCCGGTCACCGCCAAGCGCATTGTGCGCCAGTTTGGCGCTGAGAGCCTGCACGTGATTGACCAGGAACCGCAGCGCCTACGCACGGTGCTAGGCGTTGGCCCCAAGCGGGCAGTCCTGATTCAGGATGCCTGGCGCCAGCAGCGCGCCATTCGCGATGTAATGTTCTTCCTCCAGGAGCACAGCATCTCCACTGGCCTGGCGGTCAAAATTTACAAGCAGTACGGCGATGGCGCGGTGGGGATTGTCAAGAATGACCCGTACCGCCTGGCGCGCGACATTCACGGGATTGGCTTCATCACGGCGGACAAAATCGCACGCGCCCTGGGCCTGGCCCTCGATTCACCGGAACGGGCCGCGGCCGGGGTGGCGCATGTCCTCAGCGAGCAGGCGGATGACGGTCATGTCTATGTGCCGCAAACAGCGCTGGTCGCCCAGACAGCCGACATGCTGGGCGTTCCGCCCACCCTGGTGATCAACGCCATCGAGCAGCTGCGCCAAGAGGATGAGGTTCACGTCGAGCGCGTCCCTGCCGCGCCGCCTGCGCCGCAGATGGTAGTCGCAGAATCGCCGTTCCTTTACGAGGTCTCCAGCGCCAGCGATGATTCAGCGCCTGCGCAGGTGGCCGAAGAACGCGCGGTCTACCTGGTGCCGTTTTATCGCGGTGAAATTGGCGTGGCTAACCGTTTACGGCGCCTGCGCGATGGGCAGAGTGACAGCCTGGCGCTCTTTCAGCAGTTTGACTGGAGCACCGCCTTTGCCGCCGTGCAGCGCGAGACCGGCCTGGCCCTCGCGCCCGCGCAGCGCGAAGCCGTCCAGGCTGCGCTGACCCAGCCGTTGGCCGTGCTGACCGGCGGGCCTGGCACCGGCAAGACCTTCACCGTGCAGACGATCATCCGCCTGCTGGAAGCCTCCGGCCACACCTACGCGCTGGCCTCACCGACCGGTCGCGCCGCCAAACGTTTGAGCGAAACCACCGGTCGCCCGGCCAAGACCATCCACCGTCTGCTCGAGTTCAAGCCTGCGGACGGCGTCACCTTTCAGGTCAACGAGAAGAACCCGCTCGACGTGGACATCCTGATCGTGGATGAAGCCTCCATGCTTGACTTGCTGCTGATGAATCATCTGCTCAAGGCCGTACCGCCAGGCGCGCATCTGCTGCTCGTCGGCGACGTGGATCAACTGCCCAGCGTCGGCGCAGGCAGCGTGCTCAAGGACATCATCGAATCGGGCGCCGCCGCCGTGGTGCGCTTGCAGACGATCTTCCGCCAGGCGGCCGGCAGCTACATTGTCGAAAACGCCCACCGCATCAACCGGGGACAGATGCCGGAGTGGCATCCAAGCAATTCGCAAGACTTCTTTCTGTTCAAGGTGGACGATGCTGAGCAGGCGGCCAACCTCGTGGTGGAGATTGTGGCCGAGCGAATTCCGGCGCGTTTCCAGATTCCAGCGGACGATGTGCAGGTTCTCACCCCCATGCACCGCGGCGTGGCAGGCGTCGCCAACCTCAACCTGCTTCTGCAAGCGCGGCTCAATCCAGCGGACGCGGCCAAGCCCGAACGACGCCTGGGTGGGCACATCTTCCGCGTGGGCGACCGCGTGATGCAAACCAGCAACAATTACAACAAGGATGTTTACAACGGCGACCTGGGGGTGATTGTCCGGCTGAATCTCATCGAACAAATGCTGACCGTGCGCATCGAGGATCGGGAGATTGACTACAGTTTCTTGGAGATGGACGAGCTGATGCATGCATACGCCATCAGCGTGCACAAAGCGCAGGGGTCCGAATACCCGGCCGTGGTGCTGCCCCTGCTCACGCAGCACTACATGATGCTGCAGCGCAATTTGCTATACACCGCGGTCACACGCGCACGCCGGCTGGTGGTCCTGGTGGGCATGCCGCGCGCGATTGCGATTGCTGTGAGCAACAACAAAATCGCCGACCGCTACACCGGCCTGGCCGCGCGGCTGCGCTGAGCGTGGGGCGCTAAAACGCAAGACACCGGACTTGTGCCAAAGCCCGGTGTCTGCGCTCACGTTCGGAAGGAGTTCATGCGTTCTACGGTCGTTTATGCGGCTGGTCGCTGCGCCAAGCGCACCGTCAGCGTGAATTGCTTATCCCCGCGCGCCACGGTCAATTCAAGGGAGTCACCGGCGCGATACTGCAAGAGCACCTGCGGCAAGGGGTGTTGGTCATCAATCGTCTGCCCGCCCAGGGCGACGATGGCATCGCCCACCTTCAACCCTGCCTGCTCGCTCGGCCCATTGGCCACTACCTGCTGCACATACGCCCCTTGCACCACCGCCAGGCCAGATTCACTCGCCAGTTGCGGATTGAGCGGCTCGAAGGTAATGCCCAGGTAGGGCCGCACGACGCGGCCGCTGCTGATCAACTGCTCGGCCACCACGCGCACCGTGTTACTCGGAATCGAAAAGCCCAAGCCTTCGGCCGCATCGGCGCCGCTGCCGCGCACGACGGCCACGTTGATGCCGATGATCTCGCCGGCGAGGTTGATGAGCGGCCCGCCCGAATTGCCATGATTGATGGCCGCATCGGTCTGCAGCAGGCCATCCAGGTCGCCCAGGCGCCGGTTGTGCGCGCTGAGCACGCCAGCCGTCACCGTGTTGCGAAAACCGCCCAAGGCGCTGCCAATGGCCGCGACGCGAGAGCCTGGCGCCAGCGCGCCCGAGTCACCCAGGACTGCGACAGCCGGCGCTTTACCGCTGACCTTGAGCACGGCCAGATCAAACTCGGGCGCGGCGCCCACCACCTGCGCAGAGACCCGACTGCCATCCGCGTAGATGACCTCGAACTGGCTCCCACCCTCAACGACGTGATTGTTGGTGACCAGGTAGCCATCGGCGCGAATAAAGACCCCCGACCCAGACGAACCGTCATTATTAAGGACCGTTACGGTCGCCGGCGTGACTTGACTCACAGCGGCGACCAACGGATCGGCGCCCGCGGCGGCGGTTGCGGGCAACGCCGTCGGCAAGACGCCGCTGGCTTGGGCCGGCAGCGTATCAGAGGCCAGGGCATTGACGCGCGAGGCCTGGATTTGGGCAGCGGGCGCGGGCGTCAGCCAGGCATAGGTGAGCGCGCCAACGGCCGCACCCGACGCAAAAATCATGACAACGGCCAGAAAGAGGCCGATCCATAGCAGGCCGCGTCGACGCGGACGCGGCGTCAGGGTTGTTTCATGCATGCGCTTTGTCTCTCCATTCTCAATGTCTGTCATTTTTGGCTCTGGTTTGTCCGGATTCGCACGTAGCCATCCATCCCTGGCGCCGATCAGCGCGGCGACTGGGGCCGGCCCATCGGCGCCAGGAATGATGTCACAAAACACGAAGGGCAGCGAAGACAGGGTTGTCGGCGATTTTCCGCAAAAAACGCGTGGTAATTTTCTACGAAAACGCCGGGCGATTTTCTTCCAAAACGCCTAACTGGCTGTGGTTCCCATCACACGGTCATCCTCATCCCATTCTCACCCGCAATTTCCACCTCAGCCCGTTGGAACCACCGTAAACTGCCAGGACAACACCCGCTGGTGCTGTAGGCCCCTCCATGACGATACCCACTCACAGGCCAGAGTTTAGCACGGCGCTGTTAGCACGTGATGCGTAACCTGTTAAGATTTCGCAATGTGTGCAGCTTGTCGTTGAATGTGCGCTCCATTTCGAACGGCTGCTCTTTTTGGCTAATGAACGCAATGTGGGTAGAATCGGTGCCATGATTTCAACTTCCTTGCCGGTCCTGGCTCATGCGCAGATTGATCCGGCCGCGTGGGATGCTTTTGTGGCGAGTCATGCGCACGGCCATCTGCTGCAGACCAGCCGTTGGGGCGAACTGAAGGCCCGCGCGGGCTGGCAGGCCGAGCGCGTGGCGCTCAGCGCCGACGGCGCGATTGTGGCCGGCGCGCAGATCCTCTATCGGCGCACGCCGTGGGGACAACCGTTCGCCTACGTACCCAAAGGCCCAGTGGTTGATTGGGAACAACCAACCGTGTGCGCGGCCCTGCTGCAGGCCGTTGAGCAATGCGCGCGGCGGCGCCACAGCTATGTCCTCAAACTAGAGCCTGACCTGCTGCACAGCCAGGTCATGGCGCGACGCCTGGCTGGCTACGGCTTCGCGCTGTCCACGCAGACCGTGCAGCCGCGCAGCACCGTGCACATTGACCTGACCGCCAGCCCGGACGAGATCCTGGCGCGCATGAAACAGAAATGGCGCTACAACATTCGCCTGGCTGGCCGCAAGGGAGTAACGGTGCGGGCCGGCGCACGGGCCGATCTACCGGCCTTTCAACGTCTGATGGAAACGACTGGGGCGCGGGATCGCTTTGGCGTGCACAACCAGGCTTACTACGCGGCCGCCTTTGATCTGTTCGCGCCGCCTGGCCTGGCGACCTGGCTCCTGGCCGAATACGAAGGCGAGCTGCTGGCAGGCATCGTCGTTTTTGCCCTGGGGCGCACGGCCTGGTACCTGTGGGGTGCTTCCGGCGACAGTCAACGCCACCTGATGCCCAATCATGCCCTGCAATGGGCGGCCATCGCGTGGGCCAAGACGCGAGGATGCACGGTGTATGATTTATGGGGCATTCCCGACGAAGTGGGCGCGGGGCAGGTCAGTGCAGAGGAAGAGCCGGATGCCGCCGCGGTACCAGCGGCGCAAGACGGCCTATGGGGCGTCTGGCGCTTCAAACAGGGGTTTGGGGGCCAGGTGGTGCGCTACATGGGCGCGTGGGACAAGGTGCTCTCGCGCCCCGGTTTCTGGTTGTTTCGGCTGGCCGTCCAGATCAAGCGCCGCGCGGTGTTGCGTACCCACAGCGCGTGAATCAGGGCCTGACGCCGCGTAGGCTCGCCCGGTCTGGCGCTTGGGTTTTTTGACGACAGACGCTTCAGCTACGGTCTCTGCAGGCCTCTTCATTAAGTTCCACAGAAAGTTCCACAGATTCCACAAGCGCCAGGAGAGTTATTTCAGGGGTATTGACACAAAGCAGGCTTTGTGCTTTAATTGCGCTGTACTTGTTCTCAATAAGTCGGCGTCTCATTACGCCCTGGCCTGCCTGCTCTTCATCTCTTCCCCTTTGCGCTGTCCTGGGTGAACCAAGGAGGGGTCCTGTGGAAAACCGATATGCTTCCATCGCAGCGGTTGCTGTGCTTGCTTTGCTGGTCGTGGTAGGGTCGCTGTCCCCAACAGCTTCAGCCGCCAGACGCCTGGGGCCGCAAGCCAGCGCGGCGGTGCAACCGCCTGATCCGGCGCGCCAGCGCCATACGCCGGCGTCGCCCGGGATCGTGGCTCCCCTCGACCCTGCTGACAACCTGGTGGCCGACGGCGGCTTCGAGGCGGGAACGCCCAACTCAAGCTGGCACGAGGAATCAACGAATTTTGGCACGCCGCTGTGTCAGTTGTCCGGGTGTGGCGCCGGCGCGGGGACCGGTCCCCGCAGCGGCCAATGGTGGGCGTGGTTCGGCGGCATCGCCGCCTACGAAGCAGGGCTGCTTTCCCAGGCGCTGACCATCCCCAGCGGGTCCGCGACGCTGACCTTTTGGCTTGAGGTGCCTCAATGCGACAGCGCGGCCGACTATCTGGAAGTGAAAGTTGACAACGCTCGGGTCTTCGTAGCCAACGGCTCCGATGCCCGCTGCGGCCAGCTCGGCTATGTCCAACAGACGGTCAATCTGGACGCCTGGGCCAACG
>CAZEPA010000144.1:0-4251 GCA_964513955.1 uncultured Anaerolineae bacterium
GCGCCATCACAATCGGCCGATCGAAGCTAAGATGGGGGGCGATGGGCACAAGCAGGATGTTTTTCAATTCCGGGGGCAGAATCGGTCCGCCGGCGGCCAGGGCATAGCCGGTGCAGCCAGTAGCCGTCGCCACAATCAGACCGTCGGCCGCAAACGTGGTGACATAACCCTCATCGAGCGAGGTGGCGATGCGCACGATGCGCGCCAGGCTGCCGCGGCTGACCACGGCGTCGTTCAGCGCTTCGTAATGATGATCGTGCGGGTTATCGTTGACGTCGTGTTTGACCGAGACATCGAGCATCATACGTTCTTCAACCCAGTAGCTGCCGGCCAATAACTCCTCGATCGGCTCGTTCCAGTGCTCAGGCTGAATTTCAGCTAGAAAACCCAGGCGTCCCATCTTGACGCCGATCATGGGCACGTTGAAGCGCGCGCCTAAGCGCGCGGCTCGCAGCATGGTGCCGTCGCCGCCCAGGGTAACGAGCAAATCAAGTTCCTGCACATGAGCGCTGATTTCTTGTTCTTCCCAGGCCGAAAAGAGCGAAGGTTGGCAGCCCTGGCGCTGCAACACATCGGCGATTTGCTCGGCCAGCGGAAGCGCCTCCGGTTTCTTGGGGTGGTGCAAGATGCCGATGCGTCGGAAGGATGGGTTCGTGACTGCGTGGTTTGCCATGAGCGGTATTGTATCAGACACGTCATGGGGGGTCAAGCGGAAACGCGGAACGCTGAAGGAGGAATGCGCGCTGGATTCATCATGGATGAAACGCGTCTGCGACGCGGCGCCAATAGGCATCCTGCTGGCCGGGGACAAACGGCACGTAGTAGTTGATGCGGTCGAGCAGGCCGGCATAGCGCTGCTGAATCCGCGCCGCCAGCTCGTCCGGCGCACCGCTCACCGCGAAGACCTCCAGCATCTCATCCGTCACCAGGGCGGACATCTCCTGCCACTGCTGGCGCGCAGCCAGCATCCCCAACTTCTCGGCGGTGTCCAGCCAGCCGTGTGTTTCCATCACGCCGTGGTAACTGGGCGTAGACGCATAGAAGGCAATCTGCGCGCGCGTCGCCTGGCGCGAGGCGGCCATCGTCTCAGCATCCGGGCCGGTAATGACAAAGATCGAGCTGGAGAGGCTGATGTCGCGGCGCGCCCGTCCACTCCGCTCCAGGCCGATGGCGATGTTGGGCAGCGTGACCTCTTGCAGGTACTTGACCGTGTGAAACGGATGGACATGAAAACCTTCGCACAGTTCGCCCGCCAGTTGGCACAAGCCTTTGTTGACGCCGGCAATATAGATGGGTATGTGGGGATGCTCGATAGGGCCTGGGTTGAAGAAAGGAGACATCAAGGTCAACTTGTAGTATTCGCCGCGAAAGTTGAGGCGCGCGCCCGTCTGCCAGCAGTTCCACAGGGCGCGCATGCCCAGGATCATTTCGCGCAGCCGCGCCGTGGGTGAATCCCATGGCATACCGAAACGGCGCTCGATGTGCGCTTTGACCTGCGTGCCCAGGCCCAGGATGAAGCGCCCGTGCGAGAGCGTCTGCAGATCCCACGCGGTGTAGGCCAGCTCAGCGGGGCTGCGCGAAAACGCAACTGCGATGGCCGTGCCGAGTTCGATTCGCTGCGTGTGCTCGGCGGCCAACACCAGCGGCAGAAAGGCATCATGCTGCGTCTCGGCCGTCCACAGGCCGTCGAAACCCAGCGCTTCGGCTGTACGCGCGGCAACCCCCGCGTCGTGCAAACCATGCTCATACGACAAAACCACGTCAATTTTCATCGCTCGTTACTCCGCGTTGCGTTTACTTCAAAGCCGCGAGGCGCTGCTGAACCTGCACGTTGTCCGGCTCCAGGGCCAGGGCCGCCTGCAGAGACTGGCGTGCGGCGCTTGTGTCGCCCTGGCCTTGTTGGGCCTCGGCCAACAGCACGAAGGCCAGGGTGTAGGTGGGGTCCATGCGCGTGGCCAACTGCAAGTCGGACAACGCCTCTGTCGAGAGGTTGGCGCGCGCATGGAACGTCCCCCGGTTGACAGCCATGATCGCATGGGCGCGGCGAATCTTGCGCGCCGGCTCATCCAGGAAGCGCCCAGCGGCCGTGGCCTCCAAAAATGGCGTCACGTTCCAGGTCAGGGGCGCAAGGGCCGGCGGCTGCGTGGGCGCTTGAGGCAGAATGCGTAAGAGCACGCCGCCCGGCAGCGCCTGACTGCCCAGGTCAAGGCCGAACTGGCGCAAATGTCCGAGGGCATCGGGCGTCGCGTAGACGGGGCGCGTGGCGAGCGCGGACGCCATCAGCGCCCGCCACAGCGCCGTGTAGCGCTGCTGGATCTCCGTGTCGCCGGCCGCCAGTTGATCGGACTCGAACTGGCGCAGCTTAGCCAGAAAGGCTTCATGTTCGGCGGCCACGGGGGCCAACAACGCCGGCTGTGTCAGTTCGATCTGGCGGTGATACCAGGGCCGATTTTGGAAGAGCAGCACATCCACCACGGCCACATCGGGACGCTCCTGGTTCACAAATTGCAGGGTCAACAGCGGCGCGACCAACTGCCAGTCGCCGGTCAGGATCAAGGCATTGGGCTTAGCCTCGTCCAGAGCGTTCTGCGCATAGGTTGTGGGGTAGGTGTAATGGCGATGATCGTCCTCGCGCGCATTCCAGACCAGGGCCAGCAGAGGCAAGAACAGCAGGGCGAACGGTAGGGCGCGGCGCCAGGCGGCCGGCGGCGCCGTCGTCAGGGCGGCGCGTGCTGCATCGGACGCCGCCGGACGCGCATCGGTGTTCCGTCCCACGCGCGCAGGCGCGGGGCGGCTGGTCTTGGAGCGACTTGGGGCGACCGCGGCGCGGGCGCCTGGGCGCAGGTGCCCGGCGTCGCTGTCTTTTACCGCAGCGGCGGCTGTTCCCGTCGCCCAGGCGCTCAGCCAGCGCCAGGCCGCGGCCAGCCACAGTGTGGACACCAGGAAGGAGGCCAGGTAATAGGCGTCGCGATCGTCGGCGATTTCGTAGATCACCGCGTAGCTGACGCCGAAAATCGCAATCAGCAGCGTAAAGATCGTCAGGGCGCGGTCGCGGCGCCACAGCGCCCACACGCCGCCGAGCAACAGTGGGACCGCCAACGGCGTGAACTGCTGCGTCCACAGAAGCAAGCCTGCGCCCAGCTCCCGCGCCATGCTGGCCAGCGTGCCGCCGAACAAATTGACGCGATACTGCTTGCCGGTCACATGCCACCACAAGCGCTCCAGGTTGTGCGGGTCGCCCCAATTCAGCAGCGGATCCTGCGCTGCGCGCCAGGGCAAATAGAGGTAGATCAGCGCGCCCAGGGCCAGCGCCAGCGCACTGAGCGCCACCAGCGACCAGCTCAGACCGCAGCGGTTGATCCACAGCCAAAAAAGGATCGCGGGCGCCAGCAAGCCAATCGTGAGGTTGTGATTGCCCAGGGCCAGGCCGTAGACGAGCGCCGCCAGGATGAGCCAACGCCCGGCCGACTCGCCCTGCTGCACGCGCTGGCGCCAGACCAGCAAGAGCCATAGAATGGTTACAACCAGGAAAACGTGCAGGCTGTAGACTTCGGCCACGACGCTCCATGACCAGAGCGTGCGGGAGACCGCAAAGAGGATTGTGACCGCGACGGCAATCCACACCGAAGGAAGCCAGAGACCAGAAACGCGGAGATCGCCATTGATTCCCGGCTTCTGATCTCTGGCTTCCAGCGGCGCGGTCAGCAGCGCCGCGCGCAGGAGCAGGTAGGTCATGCCCACCGCGGCCGCGCCCCACCACGCCGACATGGCGTTGAGGCGCTGAGGCACACTGCCCACGGGCAGCAGATGACTGGTCAGCCAGCCGAGCACGACCCACAAGGGAAAACCTGGCGCATGCGCCACGCCGGGCAACCAGGCCGCCAGGATCAACTCGCCGCTGTCGGTCGGTGGAATACTGGGGGTTAGTGTTGCCAGGTAGAGCGCCAGCGCACCGAGGCCCAGGGCGAGCGCGGTGAGGCGAGGATGACGGTTGATGCGTTGGGCCGCATCGGCCACCCGCTCAGCCGGCGTCGGCCGCGTCGGCGTTGACATCCTCTTCCTCGCTGAACGGTTCGTCTGGGTCAAACTCGGTGCTGAGAAGGGCAAACGCCTCATCAGCAAATTCGTGTGGCACCAGCACGCGTACTCGGCCCAGGGGAACGCTGGGCACGGGGAAGAGACTGGTGCCCATGCTGTCGTATTGTAAAGCCGATGGGATGCCGGCGCTTTCCAGTCTGCCCTGGATCACCT
>CAZEPA010000144.1:4261-6986 GCA_964513955.1 uncultured Anaerolineae bacterium
GTGAGTTCACCGGCCGTTTCGGCCACCAAAACTAACGCGTCAGACTCACGATCCCGCAGCGCTCCTGACTGGTGAGACTTCGCCGCGCCAGTGTCTGCTGCCTCGCTGTCGTCTTGCTCTAGATGGTTCATGGTCGCTCTCCTGGCGTTTATTGTAACGCAATCTGGCGGATTGCGCTACTTGGCCGCCGTGCCAATCTCAGTGCGAGAGGATCACAGCACGAGCGGGCCGGCGCGGCGCAGCATGGCACGAATCGGGTCATAATCGCTGTCGCTGACGGCGGCAAAGCGCGCCACGGACGCCTGGCGCAGGATGGTTTGGCCCAGGGCATCGGTGTGCATCGTGGTCAGGGCATCGGTGAGAGTCTGACGCAGGGCGAGTGGAACGCGCTGATGGACGACCCACGGCGGCATGGGGCTGGGGCCGAGCGTGGCGATGACGCGCAGCGGCGCGGCCAGGGTCGGTTCTTGGGCTGTAAGCATATCCAGGACTGTGCTGTCAATGGCCGAAGCGTCTGCCTCCCCGTCCAGAATCAACGCCAGTGAGCGCTGGTGCGCGCCAGAGGCGACGACGCGACCGAAAAAGGCGCTGGTTTCGCCCAGGGTAGCCAGGTGATAGCGCACGATGTGATAACCCGAATGGGAGTGCGGCTCATTGTACGTCCACACCGCGCCGCGCAGATCGGCAAACGTTAAAAAGGAGCTTTCTCTGCGCACCACCACGTCGGAGAAATAGCAGGGCCGATCGCTGTAGCGCGCAGCTGCCATCACCGGCGCAGCCAACAAGCTCAGCGGCGCGTGCTCATGATCTTTCATCTGCACATAAGGCGCGCCGCAAATCCAGCCTGTCTGAATCTCCCCGGTTTGCAGACGCGCCTCGCGCTGCGGCCAGGGGATTTGCAGTTCGCAGTGCACTGCCAGCCCCAACCGGGCGCGCAGAAAAGCCGCCACGCCTTCGACGAAGGCATCGGCAATGGGCGCCTGGCAAGAGGTCAGCGTGATCGCTGGCCGCATGGGTAATGCTTTTTCATGGTGGGTCCTCGCTGGGTGATTTTAGCATGTCGTCGCGCCACGGCAAATAGGCCGCCTTGAACCACATCCCGGTTTCTCACGCCCGCTGGAACTTGTGGCGCCGGTCATCCGTCCCATCAGTGAAAACCGGCGCGCGCATCCCGCGGGGATGCCAGCCCGCGACGCCTGCCATGCACCAAACCGGTAGGAGGGGAAAGATGCGTTGGAATCTGCCAAAGTCACAGATCGTTAGGCAAACCTCTGCAAGTCATATCGCCGCAGGGTCTGAGGTTCGCTCCTGTTTCCCCGGGGCGCGCTGGATCTGCTTCTTGTTGTTGGCGCTTAGCCTGAGCGGCTGCACCAGTCTGCGTGATCGTCTGCGCCCCAGCCCCACGCCCACTATTCAGCCGACCTCGACGGCCGTGCCGCTGTTGACGATTGAGCCGGGCGCGGGTGCGCCGGGCGCGGGAATTGCCCTGCGCGGCGAGCGTTGGCGCGCCGGCGACACCGTGTTCATCCGCCTGCAAAATCCGCTGCCGGATCAAAGCGGCATCCCGGACAAAGCCCTGGCGGTCGCCACCGTGCAGGACGACGGTCGCTTCCTGGCTGCCTTCATCTTCCCCAATGAAATGCCCTGGGCCAGCCTGCCCAGCGTACTGATTGTGGCCCAATCGCAGGCCACGGGCGAGCGCGTCTCCATCGTATGGCGCGTGGAAACGACGGCCACTACGGAGACCCCCACCGCGGCGCCGACGCTGACTGGCCCGCCGCCCCTGACGACCGCCACGCCGACGCCCACGCCGTGGGTCATCACCGCAACGTCCACGCCGTGGGTCATCACTGCAACGCCTACGCCGTGGGTCATTACCGCGACGCCCACGCCGCGGGTCATCACCGCGACGCCGACTCGTCCGCCGGCAACCAGCACCTTTACGCCGGTTCCGCCCGCTGCCACGGCCACGCCGACCATCTCGCCTTCCTACTGGCGCGGCGAGTATTACGCCAACCGTGACCTGATGGACAACCCGGTCCTGGTGCGCAACGATGTCAGTATCAACTTCAACTGGGCCAGCGGCGCTGTGGCCCCTGGCCTCCCCAGCGACAATTTCTCCGTGCGTTGGACGCGCAACCTCGAGTTTGAAGCGGGCGTCTATCGTTTCCATGCCACGGTGGATGATGGCGTACGCCTGTTCGTGGATGGCGCGTTTCTTATCAACGAGTGGCGCGACGGCAGCCGCCGCGAATTCACGGCAGATTACGCACTGGCCGCGGGCAGCCACGCCTTGCGCGTGGAATACTACGAGGCGACCGGCGATGCCTTGATCAACGTTTGGTGGGAGACGCGGCCCTCCATCACCAACACGCCGCCGCCCACCGCCACGCCGACGCGGCGCCCAACCGCCACGCCCACGCGATGGCCAACCCTTACCCCGACCAGGACGCGCACCCCCACGCCGCGCCCCCTGCCGAGCGGTACGATCGAAGTGCGACGAACGCCGACGCCCACATCCACGATGATGCCGGCGCCCAGCGCCACCGCGCAGCCGCTGCCCACCGCAACCCCAACGATGATGCCGGCGCCCAGCGCCACCGCGTTGCCGCTACCGAGCGAGACGCCGACGCCCACGCCGCTGCCGACCGAAACGTCCACGCCGACCCGGCTGCCGACCGAAACGTCCACGCCGACCCGGCTGCCGACCGAAACGTCCACGCCG
>CAZEPA010000144.1:7086-9127 GCA_964513955.1 uncultured Anaerolineae bacterium
ACGATGCGGCCCACGGAGACCCCCACGCCTACCGACACCGCAACGCCGCCGCCCACCGCAACCCTGACGCCAACCCCGCTGCCGACCGAGACGTCCACGCCAACCCGGCTGCCGACCGAGACGTCCCCGCCAACAATGCTGCCCACGGAGACCCCCACGCCATTCGTGCCGACAGGCACGCCGACCCCGCGTCCGCCGACGGACACGCCGACCCCGCGTCCGCCCACGGCGACGCGTACGCCCACCCCCACACCAACGGCGACGCCCACGCCGCCGGCGCGGCTGAACGAACTATTGGCGACGCCGCGGCGCGTTGACTGGAACCAAGACGGGCGTATCAACGACCAAGACGAATGGATCGAGCTGTTTAACCCTGGCACGACCGCCGTCAACCTGAGCGGCTGGTACCTGGACACCGGGCGCAATACGGCTCGCTACCGCTTGCCGCGTGGCGCCAATGTACCGGCTGGCGGCTACCTGGTCTTGTTCCGTAAGACCTCTGGCCTGGCGCTCAACGACCGCGGCGGCACCGTGCGCCTGCTGCGACCGGACCGCAGCGTGGCCGACAGCGTCACTTTCCCGGCGCTTGATGCTGATGCCAGCTTCAGCCGCGACGATGCCGGCGTATGGCGCCGCAACTGGCCGCCTTCGCCTGGTCAACCCAATCTGGGCATTATCAGCCCGCCGGCGGTCATCACTACGATGCCTGAGCGGCGCTAACAGACGCAAAAAAGCCGAGTTTCCACCGAAACCCGGCTTTTTGCGCCTTCCTCACGGCGCACGATGGTGCAGCAGGCAGCTTTCCTGGCCCGGCCGGACGTGCGCCATCTACTGGACGCAACGGCGCCCGCCGTCAGCGCGATCCGCGCCTGAAAGCCTGGGGTTTGTGTTGGGTTAGAGCGCCGCCAGCGGCCAGGCAACGGCGCCGTCTCCCAGGGGGAGCGCCGCCTTGCCCGCATGGATGACATAACCGGAGGCGGCGCGCTCACCAAAATCACGCCGAAAGGTGTTGATCTCTCGGGCCATGTCTGGTCGGGCTGTGGCCGAGGCATTGATCTCGATTGGGATCAAGCGCGTCTGCGCCTCGACGATCAAGTCAATCTCCGATCCAGCGGCCGTGCGCCAGAAGTAGATGATCGGTTCTTCGCCGCGGTGCCAGCTAGTCTTGAACAGCTCAGCCACAACCAGGTTCTCGAAGATCGCTCCGCCCATCGGTCCGGCGGCCGCATGCTCGGCTTCGCGCAAACCAACGAGATAGCACAAGAGACCCGTGTCGGTGAAATAGACTTTGGGCGCCTTGACCAGGCGCTTGCCTAGGTTGACAAGATACGGCGGCAGCAAGAAGACCTGGAACGAGGCTTCCAGGATTGACAGCCAATCCCTGGCCGTGTTGACGGCAATGCCGACATCCCGGGCCAAATCGCTGAGGTTGAGCAGCCCTGCGCTGCGCGTGGCCAGGCTGCGCAGGAAAGTTTGGAAGAGCGTCAGGTCGCCAATGTTGCGCAGATTACGCACATCGCGTTCCAGGTAAGTTTGTACATAGCTGGCTTGCCAGAGGCGAGCGTCACGCGGCGGATTTTTGACCAGCTCTGGGTAGAATCCGCGTACGATCTGCTGCCAGAGTTCGCCGTACGCGGGCGCTTCGATGGCTGACGGCGGACGATTTGTCTCCCAGGGCAACGGCCGGCCAGGATCGCCGGCGATCTCCCGCTGGGTCAGAGGCAGCAGCTTGAGCACCGCCGCGCGACCGGCCAGACTTTCGGTGACTTGCTGCATCAGCAGCAGATTCTGGGAGCCGGTCAGGATGAACTGGCCGGGCTGATCGCGGCGGGCATCCACCGCTTCTTTGATATAGGGCAGCAGCCCAGGCGCATATTGGATTTCGTCATAGACGACCGGCGGCGCATAGAAGTCGAGGAATCCGCGGGGATCGCTCACCGCCGCGGCTCGCACGTCGGGCGGCTCCAGGGAGATCAGAGCCCGCTCGGCGCCGAACAGGTGCTGCAGCAGCGTCGTTTTGCCTGACTGCCGCGGGCCGATC
>CAZEPA010000145.1:0-9117 GCA_964513955.1 uncultured Anaerolineae bacterium
GCGCTCAACCAGGCTGCGGAAGCCAGCGAGACGCAGGATTACCTGCGCTTTTCATTCCGCGTGGAAGCCTATCTTGCCCGCAGCGGACTGCCCACAGCGCTTGACGTAACCGTGAAGAAAATGTGGCTGGAATGGCCGCTGCCGCTCTCGGTAGGTCATCAAGTCGCCACATTGATGACGGATCAGGCGCAGGCTACATCAGCGACGTCGGCTTGGGCAGACTCCCTTAAGTTCAATTTGCAGGAAAATCGTCTGGAATGGGGAGGCATGACGCTCCATGCGGCCACTACATCGGCCAGGCCAGACTTGATCACGTGGGTCACGGAGCCGATGCACCTGGTCATTAGGCGCCCAGCTGATCTCTATTTCTCGGACGTCCTGACCGGGCAGGTTGAACTTGAGCTGTCCGGACTGCTCCTCTCTGGCGTGCAGGCCATCTACTTCGATGGTATTGGCCGGCGCTTGGATCAGGTCAAGCTCGAAAAATTGAGCCGCCTTCACGTGGGCTTCAAACTCGTGTTATCCGATCTTCTTGCGCAGCGAGAGGTGCCGCATTTCCGCCAGGTGGTCGTACCGCATGTCTCCTTGCGTGGTTGGCGATTGTCGGAGTTGGAAGCGCACCTGACCGACAGCGGTTTTCATGTGACGCGCGTCCTGCAAGCGGGGCCAGGGCAAACTGGTTGGCTGGCCGCGTTTGGCGCGGAGCCGATGGCCAAACCTCAGTCGCTTCAGGTTTGGGTTGTGGTGGACGGCAGTCGTCGCAGTCTCGTGGCGGACGAAAACCGACTGGGCCGGGTAGCCGCGGCGCGTAGCGACGTTTCCATCCAATTGCACTGCCTGAGTCGCGGCGAACATCTAGACACCGCGCTCGCACTCAATCGCCTGCAAACGGCATTGACGTCGCACTTCGAGCGCATGGGCGTACGACACTGAGGGAGAAGCCAACGTGGCCGATAGCGTCGTAGAAAACCGAGCGCCTCTGGCGCGATGCTGTCACTGTGGCAACCCAGATGTGGTCGGCATCTGTCATCAGTGCCGACAGCCGGTCTGTTTGCAGCACAGCTACACGATGCCGCGCCGCCTCGGGCAATGGCTGTTTCGCCGTTTTGTGGGTTTGGGCCTCGAAGGAACGCCCTGCGGTCCCGATCCGCTGACCTGTACATCCTGCCTGGGCGCGCTGTGGACGCCCGGCGCGTGGCTCATCCTGATCGGCAGCAGCTTGACCCTTCTGACGCTTACTGGCCTCGGATTCGGATTTCTGCTTGCGTCCCTGTTCAAGGTCAACACCCTGTTGGCGGCGCAGCGCGGCTGGTTTGCGGGCGCCGCGCTCATTGGCCTGATCCTGTTGGTGGCCGGTTTTCTTTATCGAGGTCGCCGCCCCTTTTTACCCATTCTTTGGCGTCCCACGCGCGGCCGCGTGGTGGAGACTCTGCGCGGCCACGTTGCCTTTGATCCGCACGCGCGGCTGCAGACCCAGATTGTATCCTGTACGGGGGAACTAACCCTGGCGGGAGAGCTCGACACTGCTGAACGCGAGCGCGTGAACGCGTATCGCCGACGCTTTCGTATAGCAGAAAACGACAATCTTGACTTTCGCGCGGGTTTCGCCCTGCTCAAAGGACGTTTTAGCGGTGCGCTGAGCGGTCAGCCCGTCAATGCCGAACGTCACGGTCATGTCCTGCGGCTGGAGGGGCGGGTGCATGAGCAGGCTTTTCTGCGTGGCGACAACACGCGCACGGCGTCTCAGTGGAATGTGAGCGCCAGTTACTCCGTCCCAGCGCCGTCAACGCTTTCGGTACGCCTCATTCCACACCTGGTGGAGGCGCGCAACGAACGTACGTTGGAACTGGAGTTACAGTGGGATGACCTTGACGGCCTGACCGATGTCGAGATCACGGAGTTGCGCGTTCAGATCCCAACACTGTGGGGGGCTGTGGTGCAGGCCAGCGACGGGGCGTTGACCAATCTGGCGGCAGGGGACGACAGGGATGCTGGAGTCGTGCTCACATGGCATGCGCCTCCGCTTGACAGCCAGCAGCGCCAGGTGCGCCGCCGTTCGTTCGATGTCCAGTGCGAGCGCAATTTGGATCAAACCAGGGTGATTCGCGGCCAGGCGACTCTGACCTGGAAGGGCGCGATCTCGCGGTTGGAAGGCATTGCCCTGTTTTTCCCGTTAGGGCGCCCCGATGCGCGCAGCACGCTGAGTATCAAGAGCACCGTGGTGGTTGATTTTGAGCTAAGCCTGGCGGGGCTGCGCTATCAGGAGATGCGCATTGTGCCAGACGCGCAGAACCGGCAGGATCAAGATCGAAGCGAACCGATTCGATCGTACGAAATTATGCCGAACTCGACCCTGGTAGACACCTTGACGACGGCCCTTCTTGAAGCTGGGCACCTGGTATACCAGGTGGTTGAATCCCCTCCCCAGGCTGACAGTCGCCGCGGCGTTGTGTTTCGCCAGTGGGATGTCAAGGGGCGAACGTATCGTGGCGTCTGCGCCGTTGATTTTCATTTGGGCGTGCGCGGCGAGACCGGCGGCAGAACCCCCCAAGTCGAACTCAAACTGACCACACGTGGATTGTCTACACAGTCGGCCGGCGAGCGAACCGTTGAGCGCACCTGGAGACATCTGCGCAGTGTGGTGAAAACGACGCTCAACACGCGCGTTCAAAAAGTGCTGATGATTCCTGGCGCGCAGCCGGAGCGTTTATCCCTGAGATCACGGTCAGAGATGGTGCTGCTGCGGCTGCGCCGTCACGCTGACGGTGATCTCCTGGAAGGCGACCTCTCAAGCCCACAATTGCTGACCGCGGCGCCGGCCGTGGATGCGAATGCCGAGGAACCTGAGAGCGAGTAAAGATACGAGGCCAGCGGATGTCACTGCAATGTGCTGTGTGTGGCGCGTCGAATAACAAGGACGGTCAGATTCTGGATACGGTTTGCCACCACTGCGGCAAGCCGTTGTGTCAGGAGCACCGCGTCCTCATCTTGGATGAAGATTTCGCCAACCGAAGCGTACCGACGCCGCGTCATGCTTATCACTGCCCTGGCTGCCAACAGGCCGATCACCCGCGCAGCCATGTGGTGCGACCGGGGCGGTCGCTGCCTTCTTGGCGCGCCATCTGGCAACGCCTGCCCAAACTGCCGTGGAAGCGTAAAGCTCGTTCCCGGCGTTGACGCTGGAGGCCCAACGATGTCTGTTTCATCATCAACCACCACCACATCTCGGTACCGTCCCACGTATCGCGCCGACGAACTGCGCCTGATCGCGGGGCTGGCCCAGCGCGGAGAATCGCTCGGCTTTGTCGGAATTGCAGGCACGGGCAAGTCCAACCTGGTCAATTCGCTGCGCGACGAAGCGCGCATGGCAACCTATTTGGGCCAGGCTGCCGGCCGTATCCATTTTGCGGCCGTAGATGCCAACACCTGGCAAGGAACGCCGCTAAGTTTGTGGACATTGATGGCCGCCAGCCTGGAAGCCTTGACCGTGCAGTGGCCGGCGCCGACCGTGGACGGAGGGGCCATTCCCTTCGCCGAAGAAGAGCGCGCGCTGCAGCGTCTGCGTAACCGTTTGCGGGTTGTGTGCCAGGCACAGCAGCACCAGGTGGTCTTTGTGTTGGATGATTTTGACCTGGCGTTCAAGGATGGCCCCCTGGCGATGCTGGAGCAGCTCAATACCCTGCGCAGCGACGGCAACCGGGGCCGTCTGAGCTATCTCGTGTTCACGAAACGACTGCCGCACGTCTTGGGACGCCGCCATCAATTGGAAACATCCTCCAAATTCTACGACCTTTTCCGCCATCAGCTCTATGCGCTGGAGCCGTATACGCCCAGCGATGCGCAGCAGATGCTGACGTATCTCAACGAGGGCGCGGGTCGCCCACTGGCGCAGAAGGATCTTGCGGTCATCTTGGCGCTGGCTGGCGGTCACAGCCGCCTGCTCAAGCTGCTGTTCGATTTGTGGAGCCAGGATGGATGCCCGGCCGTCGAGCGCGCGGCATATTTCACGGGCAAGGCGGATGTGCAGCAGGAATGTGAACGGATTCTGGCCGGGTTGCACGAAGCAGAGCGCCAGGCAGCTTTGCTGGTGGCTCAAGGCCAGGCTGCGGAGACGCATGTCGTGGATCACCTGGTGCGCCGGGGCCTGATTATCAACAGCAATCCGCTGACCTGGTTCAGCCTGGTCATGGAATACTACCTGCGGCACCACAAAACTAGTGAGAAGAGCTGACACGGAGGTAAGGTATGGATGTGGCCCTAATCAGCTTCTTGGGCATTATGCTGGTCGCCATTGCGATCGTGATCTGGCTGCAGCCGCAATGGGAAACCGTGGCCGAGGAGGAACGGATCGTGGTTTACCGCTTGGGTCATTTCTACAACATCGCCGGGCCGGGCCCGGTCTTCCTTCTGCGCCGCATTGACGAGGTCCGACGCACGTTCAGCGTGCGCGAACAGCCGACGTCGTACAGGGTGGATAATCTATTCATCAACGGCGTACCGATTGCGCTGACTCTCTCGATCTGGGCGGCCTTTGATCCTGTGCGGGCGGTGGGCAATGATCACGCCAATCAGGCACGCCTGATTGTTTTCAATGAGTTCGAACGCAACGCCCAAGTAGTTCTTGCGCTGCGCCATATCCTCGTTCAGGAACTTGGCGCCATGGAACAAGCGCATCCTCTACCGGCGCAGGCCACGATGGGCGACAAGATTTTGCCCATCATTCCAGGTTTACCCGTTTGCAACGGCATGTTAGCGCGTGTTCGAGAGCGACTACGAGATGACATGCGCACGATTGGTTTCATTCTCAACCTGACGCATCCAATCCTCATTACCAGTATCCAGCCGCCGGAATCGGTTAGTAAGGGCTTCGATCGCGAACGCGTCATGTCGTTCTTGCGCCCCCAGTTCCCCAATCTGCCCGATGATGTGCTGGCGCAGTTGTACACGTCCATCGAGAAGCTCGACTTGCCCACCCTTCAGCGCTTTGTGGTCCAGAATGAGGGCAATCTGAGTACGCGCATCGAACAGCGCATGGAAAACGCGCAGGGCGGGCAGACGCGCGTCAGTGTGCAGACGCCCGCCGGCGATGCGACTGCGGCGGCTGCGCGGCCGCCGATCACCGTCACGCCGCCGGCGTCACAACCTGCGCCTGCGCCCCCGCCAGCGGCAGACGAGCTGTTGCCCAGCGACTTGGCGGTGCTGAAGCGCGTGCCGCGCGCCGCGCCCGCGCAGCGCCGGGCTGCTTGAAGGGAAAATTGAAGATTGCTACGGTTGCCTCCCGTTCTCCAGCCACTGGCACAGGTGCGCGGCGGAGAGCAAGGCCAGTGAGTGGTGTTCGCGCATGAAATCGAAGCGCAGCAGGTTGAGGGTCGCCAGGAGCAGACTGGCGTTGTACTCGGCCATGTTGTGGTTCACCCCGTTGAGGTTGGCGGCCAGATGACGCAGATGGGCGAGCACGGTCAGGACCTTGGTCTGAGCATGACCCGTTGGGATTCTTAAATGATCCAGGCGCGTCTGCTTGAGCAAGACGGCATCCAGGTCATGAAAGACGTTGATGTCCTTGTTTTCGGCCAGGTTGAACTTGATGGCCGTTTCCAGGACGACGGCGTCACGTAGAATGTGACTCCAGCCGGTGCGGTAGAAGTCAATCAGCCAGGTGCGCCCATCTTCCGTGACCAAGATGTTGTGCTCATTCAAATCGCCGTGGGTTACGGTGCGCACAACAGTGAAATAGAGGCGGTTGTCACGCTCCGCCAGCCAGCGCTTGGGATTGGGCAACGCGCCTGCCACCCCAGGGAAAATTAGCTGCGGACTTTCCGGGTCAATGCCTAGCTGTTGTACGCCCCGCCAAACATCCTCCCAGTCCATGCGCAATCCCGCCTGGTACAACGATACCAGGTCGCGCTGTTCACGCGGCATTTCCTGGTTGCCATACCACCGCGCGCAAGTCACGGTAAACAGGTTGTCCAATGTATGCCGAATCGGTTCAGCCGCATGACGCCGGTAGAAACGGGCGAAATCGCTGACGTCTGGCAGCTCCGCGCCAATGAACTGGTAGCGGATCACCCCAAGCACGCGACCCAGCTCGCACGTGAGCTGAACGCCGGCATAAGGCCCCAGGAAGTTCTCAATATGCTGGTGAAAATTCGTGTGTTCCTGGCGAATCTTGTCCTTTTTGCCGAACTTGACCACCACGGGGACGCCAGCCTGCGCATCAAAATAGGGTTGTACGCGCAACACGCCTGCGCCGCTCTGCCCTGCCTGCATTTTCTGAATGAAAAGCCGCGTGGCGTCTGGCAGCACGCGGCGCAGCAAGTCGTACAGTTCGGCAACCAGAGGCTCGGACGGCTCGCGGCGCGCCCACGTGAAGTCTTCCCACAAACGGCGCAGGTCGTCATTGTCCCCTTCGATTTCAATGTCGAGATCGTGGTCCAAATGATTCTGCGCCAGGGCATCCAGCGCCGTATGCAGCAGCACGTCGGCGTCGAACGAGGGTTTTTCCAGGAAGTCTACCACCTTGAACTCCCGGAAGCTGGCGCGCATGCGTTCGTTGCTTGGATACGCGCTGAGCACGATCAGCCGCACGGTGGCGGTGAGGTCATACGTGCGCAGCAGTTGCATGAACTGCGCACCCTGGTCGTCCCTGGCATCGCCCAGCACCAGGCTCCAGTCCACAATTGCCACATTGAAATAGCAGGTTTGGAGCAGGTTCTCGGCTTCGGCCAACGTGCTGGCGGCATGAATCGAAGCGGCGATCGGCTGCAACACCTCGATGACATCCCGTTGCCAGATGGGGTCATCTTCCAGGACTAAAACATGCGCATCGGCCATATGCTATGCCTCCAAGAACATGCGTAGCGATTACATCTTTGATAGGCAACTCTGTGCAGCGTCCCTGGGGAGGCTGCGTCTGGTTGTTTGCAACGTGGCGTAGGCGGCCTGCCTTATCGAAGCGCCGGCAGCCGGATGATACAGGTCGTGCCTGCTCCCACCTGTGATTCCAAGTGAACCGCGCCTCCGCACCGTTGGATGAACTGACGACAGGTGAACAGGCCGCGACCGCGGATCTGGCCTGTTTCGACTTTGGTGGTGTAGAACAGCTCGAACGCCCGGTCAAGCACTTCAGTCGGTATGCCAGGGCCGTGGTCCGTGATGCGGAGTTCCACCGCTGCCTCGCCCGTCCACTGCAGCAGCACGTGCAGGCGGCCCTGGCCTTCCATCGCATCGCAGGCGTTGTCAATCACCGAGTGGATGGCGTCGGACAGCAACGGCCCGCTGCCGTTGACCCAAACAGGCGTCCCCGGCAGATCCAAGTCAAGCTCGATGCTGGCGCCCTTGACGTGGCAGCAGACTTCCTCGATGATTTTGCACAGGTCTAGCAGCTCGCTGGTCGCATGCTCCATCTGCACCACCATGTTCAGTGGCTCCAGGAGCCCTTGTAGGGTCTGCACCCGGTACTCGATGTTTTTTACCGACTCAACCACCGGCGTCGAGTCGGCAACCCGCTGGCGTATCTGTTTGAGATGATGCGGAATATCCCCCATGGCGTTGCCCAACCGATGCGCCACCGCATGGATCAGATCGTAGTAATCGCGCTCGCGCACGGCCTGGATTTGCCGTTTGGCTTCCTGCAAGTCCTGATATTGTTGCGCATGGTCAATCGCCAGCGCGGCCTGCGCGGCAAAGGCTTGCAGCAAATTCTCGGCCTCGCGCTCGAAACGTGCGGCCGCGGTCGTGTACAGATTGATGGCGCCGAGCACCACGTCACGGCTCTCCAGGGGCATGCTCATCATGCCGTGCAGCCCGCGCTGCATCACCTGACCGTGCGGCCGTGCGTGCGGGGCGGTTTGAATGTTGGGTTCATGCTGCACCTGGCGTGAGATCACCGCCCGACCGGTGACGCTGTTCAGGCCCAGGCGCTGGCTGCGGTAGGCCGCGTCGGTAATGGTTGATTGCAGGATGACTAACGCCTGCTCCTGCGGCAGGTACTTCCAGATCGTGGCGTCCTGCGCGCCGAACACCGTCTGCACCTGGGCGATGACCTGGCTTAACACGTGGTCTAGATCCAGCGTGGAGCTGACCACCAGGCTGACATGGCGCAGTTGGCGCAGTTCTTCCACCTGACGAACCAGCGCCTGGTCGGTGCGATGCAGCAGTTGGCCGTTGTAGACCGCAATCGCAACCTGGTCGGCAAATCCTACCAGATTGCGCCGATCTTCCTCGCTGATGAGTTCCTTCTGCTTGGTGTGATAACCCACTTCCAGCGCGCCCAATGGACTGCCCGCGGCGGTCAAGCGCATGAACGCGCGCAGGTAGGCGTGCAGGCCAAATCGCTCGGTAATGGTTGGATTCAGCCCACGATCGCTCGGGTGAACGATAATCGGCTGCGTTTCCTGCAAGCAGCGCGCCGCAGGGTGCTGACCATAACGGTCAAAACGCGCGAGGGTTTGCCAATCCGCGGACCAGGGTCGCCCTACGCCCGCCTCCATGACGAGCAGGGTATTGCTGCTGTCGAACAGATACAGGTTGGCAAAATCACACCCCAGGGCGCTGCAAATCGCCCGCAAAACCCGCTCATACGTGGGGCGCAGGCTTTCCGTGGACAACACGGCCTGGCCGATCTCTTGATAGGCCGTGCGCACCGTCACACTTTCGATGGCTCCCGCGGCCTGGCGCAAGAAGCGCAGCAGGTCTGGTAGGTCAGCGGGCAGCCCGTGCTGATGAGAGCCAGCCTGATAGTTTTCGATGCTCACTACGCCGATCGGGTGCATCTCTGGCACCAGCGCTGCGACCAGGCGAACCTGATCGCCGCCGCTGCGACGCAGGGCGTAGTCGCCAAAGTGAAATGTGCGCGCCTCGACCGAGGCGACGTCTGGATCGTTCAGATTGATGGTATCCGCGACCAGCGATGCATCGTACGAGTGGTGCATCAGGCGCAGTTCGTTCTGCCCTGGATCGGCGCGGTAGGCATGCACCCTGGAGAGACCGAAGCCCAACTCCATGCCCTGGACGAGCGCCGCGTACGCTTCCTTCAGATCGTCCACCGCGTAGATGGATTGAATGATGGCTTCCAGCAGATCGGCGCGCGCTTGCGGCTGCGGATCCGCCCGCAGATGC
>CAZEPA010000146.1:0-6514 GCA_964513955.1 uncultured Anaerolineae bacterium
CTTCGGTCCAGTCCACGTCCGGCATGTAGACGACCACCATCAGGCCGATCCAGGGCCGCCAATGGTTCTTGGCCCATTCAAAGGCCTGCACCAGGTAATCGCCCTGCTGCTCCTCCGTCACGGCGTGCCAGTGGTAAGGCGAGTCGGGCCGTGAGTCGGTGCTCCAACCAAACTCCAGCACAGCCACTTTCTTGTTGGTATCCCCGTACTTCACCATGATCTTGCGCAGATCTTCGACGCGGCGGAACGTAAAGAAGCGCTCGCCCCCGTAGGCAGCCTTGTTCGCCGCGGCTTCATCCGGGCTGACGCTGGGCGCTGCGTGAAAACCGGCTGCATGCACGCCCAAGACGTCGAAGTAGCCCGTGCTGTTGCCGCCCATGGCCTGGTACATCTGCTCCAGGTATTTATCATCAGGAATCGCCACGTCGCAGCAGGAGCCGGTCGGCGTCAAGCCGGCTGAGATGACCAGGGCCAACGGCGCACCCTTCTTAACGCCCGCATAGGCCGACTTCAGCAGCCGCGCATACTCTGTGGCGTTCGGCGGTCGGCAGCCCCATTCGCCGCCGCCATCGGGCCGATTCAGATTAGGCTCATTCCAAATCTGATACGCCTCGATCTTCCATTTGTAGCGGTTAGCCACGGCGAACAGGAAGTCCTCGAAATCTTTATAGTTGTCGGGCGGCCCATTGCACGGAAAACCGCCGCCGGCCCATTTGGGCTGGCTGTCCACGCGCACAATCAACTTGAGGTTGTGCTCCAGGGCCTGCTGCACGATGCGGTCGGTCACGGTCCAGTCAAATTTGCCCTTGCCCGCGCCCTCGATCTCGCGCCAGGGAAAGTTCTGTTTGACCCAGGTGAAGCCAGCGGCTTGCACGAGGCCCAAGTCACGATCGGCAATTTCAGGACGCCACCAGAGAAACGCCTGCACGCCGTAATCCGGAGACGTGAAGCCGCGGTCGGAGCCGCCGGCCGGCGCTTTGGTAGCCGTCGGTTTGACCGGCGCCGTCGTTGGTTTTTCCGTCGCCTGCGCAGGCGCCTGCGTGGGGGTGTCCAAAGCGGCCGGCGGCTGTGTGGCGGTCGGCGGGACGGGTGTGTTGGTTGGCGGCTGCGGCGTCGCGGCTGCGGTCGGTGTCTTCGTCGGCGTTGCGGTGGGAGGCGGAGACGCCTGGCCGCAGGCCGACAAGACGAGCATGACGAGAACGATTCCGGTCAGCAAAGGCGAGAATCGTCGGCTGGTGTTGGATTGCCTCATCTTTCCTCTTACTTCGGCATGTTGCGCAGCGCATCGTAGGTGGGCGTGCCCCAAATCTTGAACGCGCTTTGTTCGCCTGACTCAAAGTTCAGGTTCCACAGGAACATCGGCCCAACCCATCCCCAAGAACGCGCCATCTGGTAGGCACGGGCCGTCCAGGCGGCCTGTTCATCGGGTGAATTATCGGCGGCATATTCGTAGCCAGGGTGCGGGCTGTTGGAGACGGCCCAACCGAACTCGGTCGGCCAGATGCGCTTGCCGCCGTCGCCGTTTGCCACCATCACGTTGCGATAGCCTTCCATCGTGCCGCGGAAACACCACGAGTGGTGGCGGTTGTCGAAGGGACCGCGATAGCCAGCGCCGCCATCGGAAACCGAGCGCCAGTCGGCATCCACCGGGCAGTTGAAGCCGCTGGGGTGCGCACCGATGGCATCGGAGTAACTACGCAGCCCGGCGCGATACATGGCCGATAGATAGGCGACGTCGTCCATGGCTAACGGCGCGGGCGCGCCCGTAGGCGTCAGGGCGCCGCTGACCACGATCATGCCAGGGCACGCGCCCTTGATCGCTCGATAGGCGGCGGCCAGCAGCTGAACGTAACGACCGGGATTAATCGGCTCGCCGCCCCATTCGTACCACAGGTTCTGTTCATTCCACACTTCGATCGCCTGCACGCGGCCGCAGTAGCGGCTGGCGAACGCGCGCACAAAATTGGCGTAGGTGCCGGGATCGGCCGGCGGGCCTTCTACATCGAAGTTGCTGTTGCCAGGCCGCGCCCACTGCGGCGCCTTGACGATGCTGGCCAGGATGCTCAGGCCGTTGCCGTTGAACTGGCCGACCATGTCATCCAGGCCGCCGAAGTCAATCTGGCCGGGCTGGCCCTCAAAATCTTTCCACGGCAATTGGAACTTGATCCAGTTGAAGCCCATGTTTTTGACCGCGCCGATGATAAAGCCCTTATCCGCGCTAGTTTCCACCTGGATGCCGTAGCCAAAGAAACCGGCCGCGCGCACATTCGGCGCGGGTGCGGAGGTTGTGCGCTTGGGAGTCGTCGCGGGCGGCGGCGCGGCCGCGGCTGCTTCGGGCACCGCGCTCAGGTCGCCGCTGGCCTTAACCAGGGAGGCGCTGATCCAGCCCTGCTTGCTGCTCACGCAGCAGATCTTGAGCCAGGTGGCGCCTTTGTTCTTGCCAACCACTTCCAACGACTTGCCGCGCGTGGCGCGGCCGACAATCGCATACGCCGTGGAAGGGCCAGAACGTACGTTGACCAGGTCTTCCGTGACGGTCACAGTCGGCCCGGCAGCCGCGGGCGTCAGGGCAGTCGGATCAGATGGAGAGGGTGCAGCCAAAGCAAAGGTTGGCAGGGCAGTCAGCAGAACGAATGTGAGCAAGACGGCGCGGCGCAGGAACACGAGACGAGACATCAGCTCCTCCTAAGAAGATTGAGAGAAAAGGCGTGTGGTTTGGAAACGAAGAACGCACCGGGCAGAAAAGGGCCTGCCGGTGCGTTCTTCGTTGTCATGCTATTTGGGCATGCGGGCCAGGGCATCGTAGGCGGGGCGGCCAGCAATACCGAACTGCGCCAGCTCTGTACCCGGATTGGTGATGCCGAAGTTCAGGTTCCAGAGGAACATAGGGCCAACCCAACCCCAGGAGCGCGCCATCTGGTAGGCTTGCACCAGCCAGGCGGCCTGCTCTTCGGGCGAATTGTCGTTGGCATAGCCATAGTTATTGTTGACGGCCGGGCCAATCGCCCAACCGAACTCGGTCGGCCAGATGCGCTTGCCGCCATCGCCATTGGCCACCATCACGTTGCGGTAGCCTTCCATCGTGCCGCGGAAGCACCAGGAATGATGATGATTGTCGAAGGGGCCGCGGAAAGAGGCGCTCGGATCTTGAACCGTACGCCAGTCGCCGTCCGCCGGGCAGTTATAGCCGCTGGGATGCGCGCCGATCGCGTCGCTGTAGTTCTTCAGGCCCGCGCGGTACATCGCCTGCAAGTACTCGATGTCGTCAATGGCCTGGCCGCCGCCGCCGCCCGTGGGCGTGGGCGCGCCGCTCACCACAATCATGCCGGGGCACGCGCCCTTGATGGCGCGGTAGGCCAGCTTGAGCATTTCGACGTAACGTCCCGCATCGAGCGGCTCGTTGCCCCATTCGTAGTGCAGGTTCTGCTCGTTCCACACCTCGATCGCCTGTACGCGGCCGCAGTAGCGCCCGGCGTACGCGCCGACAAAGTCAGCGTAGTCCTGCGGGTTTTGCGGCGGGCCTTCGTCCGAATAGCCGTAGGCCGGGTTTCGCGACCAGTTGGGCGCCTTGACGATGCTGGCCAGAATCTTCAGGCCGCCGCCAGAGAGCGTATTGACGATGCCGTCCATACCGCCCCAGCCGTAATCGCCCTTGCCGCCGCCTTCGAAGTCCTTCCAGGGCGCCTGGAACTTGACCCAGTTGAAGCCCATGTTGCGGGTCGCGTTGACCACATAGCCCAGGTCAGCGCCGCCGTAGACTTGCGCTTGCACGCCGTAGCCAAAGCCAGCGCTGCTGCCGCTCGGACGCGGCGCAGGTGCGGCTGGCGGGTTGTTGGCCGGGGGCGCCGAAGAGGTTGGCGCAGGCGGCCTGGTCGGCGCCGGGGTCGCCGTTGGGGCAGGCGTGGGCGTCATGGTTGGTTCCGGGGTGGCCGTGGCGACGGGTGTGTAGGTGGCAACCAGCAGCGCCACTTCGCCCGCCGGGCTGACCGGCCGACCGTTCTCGACAATCACCGCGGCAACCTGGTACTCGGCGCCAGGGTTGTCAGGCGCCTTGAACTCATAGGTGCTGCTTTCGGTCAACGGCTGGGTGGACGCGTCGGCCACCTGACCATCAGCCCCCTTGACGGTCCAACTGATGCCGAATTCGCTTTGCTTAGCAGAAGGAGCGCCTTGCTGGAAGGTGGTCAGCATGGGCCACAGTTCGGGATCTGTGGCGGGCAGATAGTCCAGCGTCGCGCCTTGTAGGTGATACTGGCTGACGAGCGCCAACTTGTGGCTGAGGCTGGCGGCATTTTCCAGCCAGACAATGCGCTCATAGCCCTGGTCGTCGCGATACCGATAGGTGTAGGCGCCGATCGCCTGGTCGAACGTCAGCTCACTGGTCGCGCGCTCGGCAATGACCTTGAGGTCAATCTGCTCTCCTGGCGCGGCGATATCTTTCGTCGCCTGCACCTGGCCGATCAACGGCTGCAAGGCTTCATCATACGGCTTGAGGAGGTAGTAGTTGCCCGATTTCTCGATGCTGCGACCAGGAAGAACGATCTGAATCTTGTTGCGGTTGACTTCGCCCACGGCCCACGTCAGAAGGGTGTGCATCTGCCCATCGGGCGCATAAGCCTGCGGGTTGCTGATGGCCGGGATACGGAAGGTGTCCACGACCGCGCCGAGCTCGCGCCAGAGGTAGGGGCCGGTTTCCCAACGATCAACCGCGACTTGGCGCGGCTCTTCGACACGCACAGAGAGTTTCTTGTCCTGCGCGTGCAGCTTGGCCGCCAGCTTGGCGACGAACTGCACGTAATCCCCGGCAAGTTCAGCGTTGATGCCCCGATAGTCCAGGTCAATTCCCTTGTAGAGGTTGCCCACGACCAACTGCTCGATGGCGTTGATGTGCTTCTCTTGCTGTTCGGCGCTGACCAGCAGGTTCGCGATCAGATCCGTACGCACGGTGCCGTCAGCAGCCACGTTGGTCAAGGTGGGAACAACCGCAAACGAGCTGGCTGCGTCCGCGGGTAGACCCTGCAGGCTGCCTTCGATGCCGCCATCGCCAGCCAGGCTCAAGCCCACCGGGTTGACTTCGACCAGCGCGCCCTTGCCCGCGTCGGGCAGCGGGTTATCTGCGGTGACCAACGCCGCGGCCACAGGCGGTTGGGCTGTTGTTTGCATAACCATGAACGCTTGCGGCACGGCCGTCAACTTCGACTCGATGGCGTCGTCCGCCGGCACGATTTGGCTTGGGATGTAAGACCATGAGGCGGTCTTCGCATCGTAACCATACAGATCAAGCGTTTCGTAAGGCTCCGAGTCGTTCGGAATCGGCACGTGAATGACGGCCTGGGACGGTTTGGCCCCCCGCACACTGGTCTCGTAGAGCGGACTGCGCGGGTTGACCGTGGCAGGCAGCTGCTCGGCCGCTTTACGCAGCGTAGCGCCGCCCTCGCCGGCCATGAACGATTGGCGAGGCATGCTCGTGAGGCGGATTTGCGCCGCGCCCTGCGTCATCGCTTCGGCAGGCGCGGTAATGGACGTGCCGTCGGGGTCCACGACAGAGCCGCCCTGCGAGCCGATGCGCGTATAACCACGCGTTTGGATGCGCTCGATGAGGGAAACTGGCGGGAGAACCAAGCTCAGAATGACAAGCCCGGCCACAGCGAGATTCAACAACCAACTTCCAGTGCGGCTGTTGAACCACCGGGTCAGATTTGGATAGAGGTCAGGCGAATTCGCGACTTGCTGCATTGACGAAACGCCACTCCTTTCGTGATTTGGTATTCAAACATAAAAATGCCTCGCACCAGTCTCGTGCAAACACACCGGCGCACGTGGTTAGAAAACGACGCAGCCGGCGTGACGAACAACAGTCTGGTTGAGGCGCATCAGACAAGGGACGTTCAATCCGTCCAGGTTTCAGTATCGTCGGCGCCCCGTCGAAACGGCAGATATGGTATGGAACTGGGCGCCTACTTGTACGTCTCACATCGGCGTACCATCCTAATGAAAGACATTCTAGCATAGCGTTGGGGATTTGGCAAAGTCGCCGCCGATTGTGTCGGCGCCGCGCCAATTCCAGATTTTGCAGGTCTTGCAGTATACTTGACGGCCCAACGCACACGCGTGCGTTGTGATTTGTGAGCAGATAGAGGATTGAGTGCATGCAGCGTAGAGTTGACTGGACGTTGATCGGCCTTAGTGTGGGGCTGGTTTTCTTGCTCGGCCTGGGCGGGATTTCACTTTTTACTTACTTCAGCCTGAATTCAGGCCAAAACGACGCCTTCGAGCTCACCTGGCAAGAACCGTGGAGTGTCGTGGATGGCGCGCATGTGCCGCCCGACCTGGGGCTGCTGCCGTTGGCCGGCGATTCGGTGGATGCCACCGTGCGCCGCGCGCTCAATGCCAACGAACTCGATGCCGGCTACGCCTTGACGGTGCAGTCGCCCGAGCTGACCGACGCTCAGCGCGCCGGTCACCTGCTGCTCTTGGGCAAACGCTACATGGCCGCCCAACAGCCAGGCCGGGC
>CAZEPA010000146.1:6524-9098 GCA_964513955.1 uncultured Anaerolineae bacterium
CATGAGGTGGCTGCGCTCAGCCCAGCCTTGCCCGATGTGGCGCGCGCCGATACCGCCGTGCAGTTAGCAGAGGGTTGGCTTGGGCTGCAGCAGCCAGACCTGGCGCGCGTCAGTCTCGACATGGCCGAAACGCTCGCCATCAGCAGCACTTATCTGCTGGACCCTCAGCGCGTGGACTTGTTCACCCGCCTGGCCGCCGCCTATACCAAAATAGACGACCGGGCCACGGCGCAGAGGCTGCGCCAACTGGCGACAAAGCTTCCGCCGCGCCCGACTCCGCCGCAGCGGCCGCCTGATCTCACGCTGGATCGTTGGCAGGCGCCGCTGGCCATTCCCGAGACGCTGACTGCGACCATCGAAGCGCGGCGCTTGACCGCGGATGGCCTCATCAACGGGCTGCTGGCGGGCCGCCAACTGACGGATGCCGATGTGGTCAGCCTGGAGCAGCCGCTGATGGCTGAGGATGCGCAGCGCACCGCGTTTTATCAACAGATAGTCAGCGACGCAGCGCAGCCGCCGGCGGTTCAGGCGGCGGCGCAGTTGGCGTTGACCAACTGGCTTACCTTCAAGTGGCGTGTGGCGCGGCTTGACTTGCAGGCCAGCCTGGCGCCGGAATGGGAAGCGCAGCGCGAGGAGATCAAGGCGCAGTTGACAGAAGCCAACGCAAACCTGTTTGCCCTCTATCGTGATCTCGCCAGCGCTTTGCCCGACAGTGACACGCTCAGTCGAGCGCGCATGGAGGTGCTGCGCGCCGAGATTCTGCGCGGCCGCTTGGGCCTCTATCCTGATTATCCCCTCGACGAACTGGTGGCGCGGCTCAACGAGGCCCAGGCAGACCTGGGGGCAAGCGCCGGCCCGCACGTGGGCCTGCGCGCCGTGGATGGGCATCTGATCTTCACCTTGAATGCGCAGTAGGACAAATCATCCATGCATCACACGCTCTACATCGTAGGCACGCCCTTGGGCAATGCGGCGGATTGGTCGCCGCGCGCGCAGCAGGTGCTCGCGACCGCGCCGGTTGTCGCGGCTGAAGATACGCGCGTCACGGCGCGGCTGCTGGCGCACTGCGGATTGAGCGCGACGCGGCTGCTGACTTATACCGACGCCTTTGCCCCCAAGAAAGCGCAGCGCCAGGCCGAAGTCCTGACCGCTCTAGAGGCTGGCGATGTGGCGCTCGTGTCTGACGCAGGGATGCCAGGAATTGCCGACCCAGGCTGCGAACTGGTGCAGGCGGCCATCGCCGCGGGGCATCGGATTGTGCCGGTGCCTGGGCCTTCGGCGGTGGTCACCGCGCTGGCGGTGTCAGGCTTCAGCGCGGCGCGTTTTCTATTCCTGGGCTTTCTGCCGCGCCAGCGCAGCGAGCGTCAACAACTGCTGCGCCAGACGGCCGATGAGCCAGGCGCCCTGGTCTGCTTCGAAGCGCCTCATCGCCTGCTGGAAAGCCTGGCCGATCTGGCCGCCGTCTTAGGCGATCGGCGCGTGACCCTGGCGCGCGAAATGACCAAGGAACACGAGGAAATTTGGCATGGAAGTCTGGGGGCCGCGCTGACCCTGGCGCAGACGCAGGCGCCGCGGGGTGAATACGTGATTGTGATCGAAGGCGCCGCGGCCGCGCCGCCTCGTGATGAGGGCCTGTGGCCTGCGGCGCAGGTGCGCGAAGCATTGGCGATCATGGCGCAAGAGGGCGTTGATTCGCAGACCGCGCCGCGCCTGTTGGCGCGGCTTTCCGGCTGGCGCAAGAAGGACATCTATCGCCTGCAAGTGGTGGAGCGAGATGCCGCGGCTGACGCGACTGCATGAAACTCACCCCGGCCGCGAAAAATGCTTGACAAATGTGATGGGCACGGGTATACTTGGATCAAGATAGGATACCACCTCATTGACCGTAACCCCCGTACAGACGGAGGATGGATGACATTGCTATGAAATTCCTGGTCGCGGCAATCAGCCGTACTTGTACACCCTGTTGAAGGCACTGGGGCGCGTCTGCGCTCTGGTGCCTTTTTCGCTTAGAATGACTGTGTAGTTGAATGCAAATTCACTAAGGAGGCTCGTTTGATGGATTCAGGTTTGATCGGAAAGATCGAAAAAGGCAAACGGTATGCGCAGGAGACTGATCGCGTGCACGTGGCCTTACTGCGCGTGAATTTTCACGGTGAACACAGCGAACACCAGGTGGACTATCAAGAAGGCGAGTGGAAATGCGACTGCAGCTCGTTTTTACACCGGGGCCTCTGCTCCCACATTATCGCGCTCGAAACCATCTTCACTGGCTATTTGCTGCCGGCGCCGCTGCCAACCCCAACGGCTGAGGCGGTAATCGCCTGACAGTGGTTCCCCGTCAGATTTCCCACGGTCATCCACCTGTAATCAATAGGCGCCAGCCCGCATCTCTTAGAACACCTGGCGACCATGGATCCTTGTAACTCGTGTGTCCTTCGCCCATCACGGGCGGGTCAGGGCCGTATGTCTTGACCCGCCCGTTACTTATCGCTGCATTGGCTGAAACAATATCCTGGAGAAGACCTTGAAGCGTTGGCAGTTTTGGTTAGGCATCCTGGTGAGCATTGTATT
>CAZEPA010000147.1:0-9080 GCA_964513955.1 uncultured Anaerolineae bacterium
CGCCCTCCTCCTCGCCGCGCCCCACGCCGGCGAGGAGGCTATGCTGGCTGACCAGGCCGCGAAGACCGGACGCGCTATGTGCGCAAGATAGCGCAGGTAAGGGATTGTTAATTCACAGTGTCCTTGACAGCATGGTAAATCGACCTATAATCGTACTATCAATCGTATGCTAAATCGTTTCCTGGATAAGCGAGGTAACCGATGCCTGTTGTAACCGCCAATGACCTCAAGACGAAAGGCGTTTCCGACATCGAGCGCATGCTCCAAGATGCCCAGGAGGTCGTGATCAGCGTACGGGGCAAACCCCGCTACGTGGTCATGGACATCGCCCACTATGACTTCCTGCGCGAATGCGAGATCGCAGCCGCCTGGGCGCAGACGCGCGCCGATCTGGCGGCCGGCCGCTACCGGCATGAGGGCGCCGATGCGCACGTGGCGCGCATCGAAGGTGAATTGGCCGATGCCCTATGAGCTCATCTTCACCGAGAGTTACGAGAAGATAGAGAAGCGTTTTCTCAAGCGCCATCCGGACCTGCTCGATCGCTACCACAAGACCCTGGCCCTCCTGGAGCAAGATCCGTTCCACTCTTCCCTGCGGTTGCATGCGCTGAAGGGGCGCCTGGACGGGTTGCACGCCGTCGCCATTACCATCCAATACCGTATCACTCTGGAGCTCGAACTGCACGAGCAGGAGATCATCCTGGTCAACGTGGGCAGTCACGGTGAGGTGTACTAACGATACACGAGGAGCACCACTCCCGTACCAGCCCATCCTCCTCGCCACCGCCAACGAGCGCGCCTGCCGGGCGCGCGTTCTGCGCAACCTGGCGGAGGAGGCGCGGCAGGTGCAGCGGGCGTTGACCGCGGCCTCTATGCGCGGCCCTACACCAAAGGCCGCGACCTCTTCGATCTGCTCATGACCTGCCCATGGCAAAAGCAGCATGGTACGGCAACTTGGTCGTTGTCAGCGGTCTCACCCTTTCGCTTGCAGGCGCTGAAACAGCACCGCTAGATAGTCGGCGATGCTAGACTCGGTGCTCAGGGCCAGGTTATCGGCCGGGAAGCGCAGGAAGACGTAGCGGCCATCCTGCAGCGCCTGGACGGCCCGCAGCTTGCTCTCTGGGATGACCCAGGTATAGCCTTCTTGCACGTAGTCGGCCAGGCTGTTCACGGCAACTCCGGCCGGCCTGTTGGCGGTGTCCATACGCCATTTGACGAGGGTCTCTTCGCCGGTGTAGGCCTGGACATCGAACTCAGCTTGCTGGCTGGCGCCAGGCGGGGTATAGAACCACATGCAACCGGTCCAGCCCGGCCGGGCGGTCTCCAACAAGTTGCTTGGCTTCGCGCCCAGCATGCGCTCCAGCTCATCAGCCGGCGCCAGCTCGGCGCACGGCATGGTCACCACCGCGGACGCGGCCACGGTCTGGTCGGTTGGCGGCACGGCGGCGGTCGCCGGCGGGATGGCCGTGGGCGTCGGCTCGACCGGGCGCGCAGATTGGCCTCCACACGCGGTCAGGGTCAGGGCGACAAAAACCGTGAATAAGACCACCAGGAAACTAGATGTGCGTTTCATGTTTACCTCCCTTGAAAATCCGGCGTTGTCCATGTGCCATTTTCATCCGTAGCGGTAAGCATTGGCTCATGGACAACTCCTATCGCAGCGCGTCGACCACCTGGCCGGCAATGGCCTTCACCCCAGCCTCGTTGGGCACGTCGCCGATGGCAACAAGCAGCGCGGCTTTGTCCCCAAGCTTCACCCAAAGCTGGCGTGCGTCAGCGCCGTTGTTGAAGTACGCGGCGTCGCCGATTCCACTTACCGCCCGGTTCTGATACAACGGCTGCTGGTCGTAGGCGGCCGCTTGGGTCAGGGCCACGTAGGCAAAGAGGGCATTGCCCCCGGCATCTTTGCCCGCATCGTACTGGCAGCCCGAGCTGCCGGGAGCCTCGGCATATTCGAATCGTTGCGGCGCAGAGACCAGTTTGCGGCCCAGCGCCCCCTCGATGACCGCCTGCGGGATCGCCTGGCATAAGTTAATGTCCGCCAGATTGCCGGTCAAGACGAGAGGCTCCATCGTTGGCACGCTCTGTGGCGACGCCGTAGGCGCACCCCCGCAGGCAGTCAGCGCGAACAGGCATACACCCAGCAGATAACATGTGAGCCTTTGCATTGAATTTACTCCACAGCTTAGAATTGCCTGGGTGTATTTTGAACGAAATGCGTTTGCCATAGGTCACGCGCAGCGTTACAATGAGCGTGACAAAACTATGGACGAACGCGCCGGACTCTCATTTGGGAACTGGGTGCGACGACGGCGGCGGGCGCTCGACCTGACCCAGGCCGAGCTCGGTCGTCGCGCCAGCGTCAGCGCCGCGGCCATCCGCAAGATCGAAGCGGATGAGCGGCGGCCTTCGCGCGAGCTGGCCGGGCTGCTGGCCGCGGCGTTGGCTGTGCCCGACGCTGAACGCGCTGCGTTCCTACGCTCGGCGCGCCAGGCCTCAGCCGTCGAGCGCCTGGCGGCGGCAGAAGAACCGACGGCCGCATCTCCCTCGGCGCAGCCGATCACGCGCCCAAGTCCGACTAACGAAGGTGGGCTTGGCAATGGTTGTCGCGATTTCAATCGCCCAACGTCCGGCCCGCCCCAGTTTGAAATGCACCTGGCAGAAACGACGCAGGTGCGTCAGCCGTAGACGGTGGTTGTGCTCCCAGGAGGCCAAGGTGAGAATATGAATGATGAAACCCCAAATCCCGCGTCCGTGGTGGAGGCGCCGCTCACGCGCTGGGATCGCAGCATGAAGCGTAATGTGGCTATTGGCATGCTCTTGGGCTGCTTGGCCTTACTCTACCTGAGTCGGGCCATTATTCCCACCGTCGTGTTGGCGGCCATCCTGGCTTACCTCATCCAGCCGCTCGTCAATAGGTTCGCTCGCTTGCGCCTGCCGCGCGGCCTAGTGACCGGCCTGGTCTACCTGTTCGTCATCCTCTTGCTGATCCTCATCCCCATCATCCTCATCCCGGTTCTGATTGACCAGATCGGCAATATCCAGATTCCGTGGAATGAGCTGTACACGCGGTTCCTGACTTGGGTGGGGGGCATCCCAAAGTCATACCCATCGCTGCGCTTGTTTGGCTTTCAGTTGGACCTCACCCCGTGGTACGAGCAGATCAGCAGCGGGGTCGCACAATTCCAGATTGATCAACTGCTCAGCCCTGAGACCGTGATAAATTACGTGAGTCAAGCATTACGCTCCGCGTCCACGGTGGTGGGGGTGGCCACAGGTGTGGCATCCAACGTTGTCATCGGCATCCTCACCGCCCTGCTGGCTTTTCTGCTGACGCTGCTCTACTCGTTCTACATGGTCAAAGACGCGCCGCTGATGCGCGCCTGGGTCGAGGGGCTGTTCCCATCATCCTATCAACCGGAGATGCAAGAACTGCTGCAGCGCGTGGGGCGCATCTGGGACTCGTTCTTTCGCGGCCAACTACTCCTTTGTCTGACCATCGGCGTCGTGACGACCGTGGCCTTGACCGTCATTGGAATGCCGGGCGCGGTGCTGCTCGGACTGGTAGCTGGCATCTTGGAAGTGATCCCCAATCTTGGTCCCATCATTTCATTGATCCCAGCCCTGCTCGTGGCTCTCTTTCAGGGTTCCACATCGCTGCAGGTTTCCAATCTGTCATTTGCCCTGTTGACGATTGGCGTCTACACGCTGATTCAGCAGCTTGAAAACAACCTGTTGGTGCCGCGCATCATTGGCCAGAGCGTCAACCTGCACCCGCTGGTGATCCTGATCGGCGTCATCGTGGGCGCCAGCCAGGCGGGCGTCATGGGCGCATTTTTGGCTGCGCCCGTGCTCTCCACCCTGCGCGTGTTGGCCGGTTACATGCATGCCAAGCTGCTCGATCTACCGCCCTTCCCAGCGCAAGACAAGGCGGCGGCGCGGCGATCGTGGCGCGAACGGCTGACGCAAGCCTGGCGTCGTTTTGCACCGCGCCCGACTCCAGCCAAGAAAATCACCCCCTCGGTCGCCGAGGCGGCATCCGCGTCGACCTCGGACGCGATGGATCAGACCTGAAACACGCGCGCGGCAGGAGGACTCATGCCCATTCGTTTACCCTTCAATGGCACGTTTCCCATGAGCCAGCGGTTTGGTGGCAACCCGGCCTTCTATGGGCAGTTTTCGTACGACGGCGTGCCCTTGAAAGGCCATAATGGCCTCGATTATTCCATGCCCAATGGCACCGAAATTGTGGCAGTGGACGATGGCGATGTCTTGGAGATTGGCTTTGAAGCCAATGGCTTTGGCAACTACGTCAAACTGCGGCACCGTTGGGGCGAAAGCCTGTACGCGCACCTGGAAAGCAAGAAGGTCAAAGAGGCAGACGCGGTCAAATCAGGCTCCGTCATCGGCACCTCAGACAACACCGGCGCTTCGACTGGGCCGCATCTCCACTTTGGAATCCGCATCAACCCCTACTCGCGCAAGGATGGCTGGGGCGGGTTCAGCGACCCCCAGCCGTACCTTACCGGCGCCCTGTCGCTGCCCGGCGAACAGCCCGCACAGGAATGTCTGAGCGTGGTGATACCTGGCGATGCCCAGCCGCTGGGCTGGTACCGCACGGCCTGGGCGGATGAGAAGCGGCAGCGCGAGCAGTTGGCGCAACGCGCAGGCTCGCTGCAGCAGCAGTTCGACGTGGAGCGTGCGGACCTACGCGAACAAGCTGATCTGTGGCGCACGCAGGTCGCGCTCCTCGTCAAGGAATACACCGGCAGCCAACCAACGACCGATCCCATCATGGCCCTACGCGAACTGGTCAAGCAGCTCAAAGCCAACATGGACCCCACCAATCCAACGAACTGGGACAGGCCGTAGCCGCCAGGCTTCTGCCTGGCTGCTTACGCAAACTGTGCCTTTGAAGCGCGGCGTATTTGGGATAATGAACCCACCCTGTGGATAACTCTGGGGAAAAACGAGCACAGCGCCGTGGATTTTGTGGATAAGTGGTTCCATTTCCCAACCTTATCCCAAATCCAACCACCCCTAGATAGCCGTCACGCGAGTGCACGAAACCACTACATCTAGTGTTTGCCCGCTTGTACTCTGGTTGCACCACGCGCCAACCGCCGAATTCCTCGTGTCCGTTATCCTGCTCCAATCCACAATCTGTCCAGACCAGCCCCAAGTGCTGAACCACTAGATGTAGTAGAGACGGATGCAGGCATCCCCAAGCCCTGGTAGTGAAGACTGCGGTGTGACTGGTTTATCCACAAATCCACAGCCCCTACTACTACAACTAACTTATTATCATCTATGAGACGAATGACAATCTAAGTTCTACGCAAGCATTCGATTGACCAAAATAGAGGCTCGCGGTATACTGACGAATAATTCGTAGTCTCTATTCATAGGAAAATCCTGATGCCGCGTATCTTCGATAACATCGAACACCAACTCCTGACGGCGCTCCAGCAAACGGTAGAGCTTGCCACGCGCGCCGATTTCTGCGTCGGTTACTTCAATCTGCGCGGTTGGCGCGAGTTGGCGCCCCTGGTGGAGCCGTGGCCGGGCGGCCCAGGTCATGCCTGTCGGTTGTTGGTAGGCATGCAGCGGCTGCCCGAGGACGAGCTGCGCAGCACGCTGAGCCTGACCGATGATGCCGAGGCGATGGACAACCAGACGGCCCTCCGCCTCAAGAAGAAGCTGGCCGAGGAGTTCCGCCGGCAGTTAGTGATCGGCGCGCCCACCAACCAGGACGAAGCCGCGCTGCGCCGGCTGGCAGCCCAAATTCGGGCCAGGAAGCTGACGGTCAAGCTGTTCCTGCGACACCCGCTGCACGCCAAGCTCTACCTCTTGTATCGTCCCGACCCGATCAACCCGATCATCGGCTACCTGGGCAGCAGCAACCTGACGTTGGCCGGGCTGTCGAAGCAGGGCGAGCTGAATGTGGATGTGCTCGAAACTGACGCCGCTCAAAAACTAAGCCGATGGTTCGAGGACCGCTGGACCGACCGCTGGTGCCTGGACATCTCCGACGAGCTAGCGGAGATCGTCGAGGAGAGCTGGGCTGCAGAACGGCTGATCCCGCCGTATCACATCTACGTCAAGATGGCTTACCACCTGGCGCAGGAAGCGCGGGCCGGCCTGTCAGAGTTCCGCATCCCGGCCGACTTCGGCAACCGCCTGTTCGATTTCCAGACCGCGGCGGTGAAGATCGCGGCGCATCACCTGAACAAGCGCGGGGGCGTGCTGATCGGCGACGTGGTCGGCCTGGGCAAGACGCTGATGGCTACCGCGGTGGCGCGCATCTTCGAGGATGACTACAGCCTGGAGACGCTGATCATCTGCCCGAAAAACCTGGTCAAGATGTGGGAAGGCTATCGCGACCAGTATCGCCTGCGGGCCAGGGTGCTCTCGATCAGCCGGGTGCTGCAAGAACTGCCCGATCTGCGTCGCTATCGCCTGGTGGTCTTGGACGAGAGCCATAACCTGCGCAATCGCGAGGGCAAGCGCTACCGGGCCATTCAGGAGTACATCCAAAAGAACGAAAGCCGCTGCATCCTGCTGACCGCCACTCCCTACAACAAGACCTACCTCGACCTGGGCAGCCAGTTGCGCCTGTTTGTGCCCGAGGACAAGAACCTGGGCATCCGGCCGGAGCGGCTGTTGGGCGAGATCGGCGAGACGGAGTTCATCCGCCGGCATCAGTGTTCGCCCCGCTCGCTGGCGGGCTTCGAGAAGAGCCTCTATCCTGATGACTGGCGCGAGCTGATGCGGCTGTACACGGTGCGGCGCACGCGCGGCTTCATCCAGCAGAACTACGCGCAGACCGACGCGGAGACGGGGCGCAAGTACCTGACCTTCGAAGACGGCTCGTTGTCCTACTTCCCCGTCCGCCAGCCTAGGACGGTGAAATTCGCCATCGCGGAAGATGATCCGAACGATCAGTACGCCCGGCTCTACGCGCCCGCAGTGGTAGACACCGTCAACAGCCTGCGCCTGCCGCGCTATGGGCTTGGCAACTATGCCGCCAGCCGGCCGAGCCAGCCCCCGACCGCGGCCGAGAAGAAACTGCTGGATGATCTGTCGCGCGCAGGCAAGCGGCTGATGGGCTTCTGCCGCACCAATCTCTTCAAGCGGCTGGAGAGCAGCGGCCAGGTCTTCATCCAGTCGGTCGAGCGCCACATCCTGCGCAACTACGTCTTCCTCCACGCCATCGAACAGGGCCTGCCGGTGCCCATCGGCACGCAGGACGCGGCGCTGTTGGACAGCCGCGTCCACGACGAAGATGAGGACATCGGCGACGTGATGGATGCCTTCGACTACGAGGGGGAGGAAGAAGGCAGCACATCGGATGTGGCGGGCGATTGGAAATCGCTGCAACCAGCGCGAAGCCTGCTTGCGCAGGCTGAGGTAGAGAAGTTATACCGCGAGCGCGCCGCTCAGGTCTACCACGAGTACGCCACACTCTACAAGCGCCGCTTCAAGTGGCTGCGCCCCAACCTTTTCAACGCGCACCTGAAGCGCGACCTGGCGGCCGACGCCAAAGCCCTGTTGGATGTGATGCAGCAGGGCGCGTGTGCAGATTGGAACCCGGCCAGCGACGCCAAGCTGAACGCTCTCCACCGGCTGCTGACGGTGGAGCATCCCAACGATAAGGTCTTGATCTTCACGCAGTTCGCCGACACCGTGCGTTATCTCGAGACGCAACTGCGCGCACGCCGCGTGCGCGCCCTGGCGGGCGTCACCGGCGACTCGCCGGATCCCACCGGCGCGGCCTGGCGTTTCAGCCCGGAGAGCAACGAGAAACGCGCGCAGGTGCTTCCCGCCGACGAATTGCGAGTGGTGGTCGCCACGGATGTCTTGAGCGAAGGCCAGAACCTGCAGGACGCCTGGATCGTGGTCAACTACGACCTGCCGTGGGCGATCATCCGGCTGATCCAGCGCGCGGGCCGCGTGGATCGCATCGGCCAGCGGGCCGAGACGATCCGCTGCTATTCGTTCCTGCCCGCCGACGGCGTGGAGCGCATCATTCGGCTGCGCGCGCGCGTGCGGCAGCGGTTGACCGAGAACGCCGAAGTGGTCGGGACGGATGAGGCGTTCTTCGAGGATGACGGCAACGAGCAGGCGATTGCAGATCTTTACAGCGAGAAAGCCGGTATCCTGGACGGCGATGACGAGGGCGAAGTAGACCTGGCTTCGTACGCGTACCAAATCTGGAAGAACGCGGCGGCGGCTGATCCGAGCCTGCAGCGGGTGATCCCGGCGCTGCCGGCGGTGGCCTACTCGGCGCGTGCGCACATCGCCGCGCCGAACGCGCCGGCCGGCGCCCTGGTCTACCTGCGCACCGGCGAGGGGAACGACGCGTTGGTGTGGGTGGATCGGAACGGCGGCAGCGTCACCGAGTCGCAGTTCGCCATCCTGCAGGCGGCCGCCTGTGCGCCCGATACGCCAGCCCTGCCGCGTGATGAAGCCCACCATGACCTGGTGAAACGGGGCGCCGAGCTGATCCTGACGGAAGAGCGTTCGGTCGGCGGGCAGTTGGGTCGGCCATCCGGCGCAAGGTTCCGCACCTTCACGCGGCTCAAGGCCCACGCAGAGCGCCAACAGGGCACGTTCTTTGAGAATCCTGAGCTGCTCAAGGCGGTTGACGACATCTACCGCTACCCGCTGCGCCAGATGGCCACGGACACGCTGAACCGCCAACTGCGCGCCGGCATCAGCGATGAAGATCTGGCCGAGTTGGTGATCGCCTTGCGCGAGGAAGACCGCCTGTGTCTAGTCGAAGATGAACGCCAGGCCCAGGAGCCGCAGATCATCTGCTCGTTGGGGCTGGTGCCTGGCGATTGAAATCGCGGCTACCGGTGCGAAGCCTGCCTGCGCAGGCTCCCCCTGAGTCGGCGTAGGCCGACTTTGCAATCGTTGCTGCGGTTTCCAACCGCCGAGAAATGGATAAACCACATGCTTGACACCGCTCGCGCTCGTCGTTACCTGAAGGACTTCGACCTCCGCACTCTCTTCATCGAAGAGATGGGCTGGGATCAGCACCGGCAGGAGCTGGTGGTCCCGTTGGACGGCCAGGA
>CAZEPA010000148.1:0-9075 GCA_964513955.1 uncultured Anaerolineae bacterium
CACCCGGTGGAGCGGCGCGCCCCCACCCACCCCCCCCGCCCGGCTGCGCCCCCGGGGCGGGGCGGCGCCATCCGGGGCCCCGCGCGGGGCGACCCGGTTATCCGTGTTTTTCTTCGCTTGCGCTCTGCTGACGCCGGTATTCTTCTCGCAGTCGCTCAGCTGCCTCTCGTTGTCGTTCTCGCTCACGTTCGATCTCCCCAGGCTCCGACTCAAATTGCGCCATCGGAATGATCCCGGGTGTCAGCGTCGTCGCCGCCGGCGCTGGCGCAACGCCAATCTCCCGTCGCAACTGGCGGGCATACCGCTCAAATTGCTGTCCCTTCTCACCCGGGTTGGCCCCGATCCCCGCAACCATCAACGCCCGCAGGTCATACTCTGCCTCCAGCCGCGCAATCACCCTGTACAGCGCAAAAAACCGGCTGGCCGGCATTGCCAGCGCCATCTCCGCCGTATACGCCGGATAAGCCTGGCAAAATTTCCCGACTAGGTACCCAATGTCTAGCTCGCCGCTTCCCCCGTCTGGCTCTCGCCGGCGCCCTCCTCACTCCCCGTCGTCCGCTCCTGGATTGCATTGATCACCAGGAACAGCTCATCCGGCCGCAGCCCGCCCACCGGAAACGTCGGAATGGCAGCCTTGATAATAGCCTGCACATCACCCATCACCGCCGCAATGTCCGCCGGCGCTGGATTCCCACGCAATGCCGTATACCGCTCCTGGATATTGATAATCTCCAGGTACCCTTCCAGCGTCAACGGATTGAGTACATGCTCCCGCCCGTCGAAGTCCACAATCACAACCTGGCTGTCTCTTGCCGCCCGGACTTCCTGCAGATTGATTACAACTCGCTTACCCACGTCTTACCTCCTGCATGACAGAAGGCAGGGAATCGCAGCGTCTGTGCACTGTCGGCTCCCAGCCCATCGTGTACCCGTTCCTACGACTTCGAGAACTGAACCCACATCGGCATCGTCTGCGGCGCTGCCGTCGTGAACAGAGCCTCGAACACAATCTCGATCCCGGTTTCCTGCTTTTCCACCAGCGTCGCCGACAGCGGCCCCGACACATACGCCTTCGCGATGGTCACCTTGAACGCCTTGTTGTCATTGCGCGTGACCCCTGTCACAATCACGTTGTTCAGCTCAGAAATCGGTCCCAGCGTCCCCGAACCGATCGTCTCGCTGCTGGCGTCAGACGACGCCCCCATCGAAAACAGCGTGCTCAACACACTGTAGTTCCATTCCGCCAGGGTCACCGTGATCTTCCCGCTTCCCGCCACCACGCGGCCCGTCCCTGCCACCGCCCCCCGCGCCTGCGCCAGGTCCGGGTAGTACGCCTCAGTCGCCATCTCAACCGCAATGTCGCCGATGGTCGATCCCAAATCGGTCCCATTGACCGTCAGATACCCGTTTGTGCCGTACAGGATATAGTTCCCTGTCGTTGCCGAAATTCCACCCATCATCTGCCTCCGTTCTGAATTCTCTCTCGTTCCTCTCGGAACATCTCACCCACCGCCGGCCGCCCATGCCTGGCGGGTTGTCTCCGCCAGCGGATCGTGCCACCAAAAACGTTGCCTTGTGCCGGCGTCACGCATGGCTGTCGGACACGCATACCCCGGATTCACCACCGGCAGCGCCACAGCCCAATGCAAATGCGCCCCGGTTGACCGCCCCGTGTTGCCCGAACGGCCAATCACCGTACCCGCACTCACGGTCGTACCCACCGCCACCCCCACCTCACTCAGATGAGCGTACAGCGAGTACCCCCACCGATGGCGTAGAATGACCCGTGTCCCATAGGCCCCCGTCGTCACGCCGGCCCGCCACACCACGCCGGCCGCCATCGCCCGCACCGGCGTTCCCGCCGGACACGCCATGTCAACCCCCTCATGCCCGGCCAGGCCATACGCGATATAAAACGACGCATTCTCCCCAAACCGCTGACTGATAGGGCAACCCATGACCGGCCATCGCACCTGCGCCGATTCGGCATAGTCCGTCCCGGTCATCATCACCCCACAACATCGTCTACCAGCAGCTCACCAGACCGATACGCGCGCATCACCTGCTCCGCCTCCGTCAGTTGTTTTTCTCGCTTCGCATAAGTCTGGCCGCCCCGGTGATACCGATACCAGTATGTCGCGGCCGGCACCGGCTTGAATCTGTAGCCATTGGCATACGCCGTCAACCAGAAACCATAATCGCCGGCTATCTCCCAGCGCACCGGCCAGCCACCAATCGCATCATACATGCTCCGTCGAAACAGACACCCCCACACCACATTGTGATCTGGCAGATTCGTGATTGGCTCCGGCGCGCGGTAACTGCGCTGCTTTGCCTGCCCGCCGAAGATGCTGTCCTCCCACTCCATCAGGCAGCCGCCGTACAGCACCGCAACATCGTCCTCCAGCTCCCGCAGGTATAGCTCCAGCGCGTTGGGCGCCAGGCAGTCATCATCGCTCAGGAAAACAATCAGGGGCGCCCGGGCCAGCTCCACGCCGGCTCGAATCGTCTCGTTCTGCCCGCGGTGGTCGGCGTGGAACACTTCGATGCGCGGATCGGTGTATTTACTCAGCACCCATCTCGTGTCGTCCGTCGAGCCGTCGTCAACAATGACGAGCTCCCAATCAGTCATCGTCTGCGCCAGCACACTCTCCATCGCGCCGGCCAGGTACGCCGCCCGGTTGAAGGTCGGCATCACCACACTAACCGCCGGCATGGCCATGCTCCGGCCGGCCGTAGTGCGCCTGAATCTCCACCAGCGCGCGTCGCCCGGCCGCTTCCCACGTCAGCTTGGCCGCATCAGCCGCCGCCCGGCGCCCTATCGCATAGGCCGCCTCCCGATTCTCGAAAACCCACCGGATATGGTTGACCGCGGCTTCGAAATCCGGCTTGCACCAGGTTGACTCCACCCCAAAGCGCTGCGTGTAATTCTGTGACACCTCCTGCCCCACCGTTGGCACCAACAACGCATTCTCCGGGGTCAAATACGTCATCATCCCCGTGTTATACGCACAGATCAACGGCATCCCCGTGGCCATGGCCTCCAGCGGCATCAGCCCGTATCCCTCGCCGGCGGACAGGTAGATCATGCAATCCCCAGACCCCAGCCAGTTCGCCATCTGCGTATCAGTCCAGTCCCCGGCCACAACATGGATATTCGGGATAGCCTTCCCCTGCGCATCCTTGAAGATCATCCCCTCGGACGCAAAATGGTCGTTCACCTTGATCTCCAACACCGCCTCATACGGCGGCAGCGCAGCCGCCAGGAACGCCCGCGCGGCCAGAAGAACATTTTTCCGACTCACCATCCCGCGCCCCCACACCAGAAAGCGCATCGGCCCACCCCCACGCACCGACGCCGAGGGCCGCGCGCTGGGGCGGAAAATTTCCGGGTCAATCCCGTACCCGCTCACGAACATCGGCACGCTCACGCCGGCCTCGCGAAACAGGTCATAACAAAACTGTGACGTAACCCACACCGCGCCACAGCGGTTCCCCACCGCCCCCCAATCCGGCGGCAACGGCCGGCATTCATACATCGTGTGAAAGATCACATCCGGCCCTGCCAGCCACGCCAGCGGCAGCGCCACCGCCACAACCGCATCCCACCCAAACGCGCGCCCGGGCAGAATGGTTGCGCCAGCCTGGCTCAACGCCAGGCTCAAGCGCTTGTTGATCACTCCATACCCATAGGGATGATCTGGATGCGCAACAGCAGCCCAGGCCAGTTTCACAGGTTCCCCTTTCTCACACACCCCGCTCATAGAACTGCACCTCATAAAACGCCGCCACATAGACCCAGCGCGTCTCTGGCTCCTGCAGATCGTAAGGCCCTGATGTCAGACTGGCATATTGCAGCACATACGTCTTCCCGCTGATCGTCACGCGCGTATGCCCCTTACGATTTAGCGCATCCGCCAGCAGCCGGTACCCCAAGCGCGCACTCTCCGCGTCGGCCCCGTAGCAGCGCAATTGCACACGCTCGGCCGTCAGCGGCAAACGCTCTCGGCCTACCCCACCTTCACCCCAAAACACCACCGCCTTGCCAATTGTCCAATTAACAGGCAACCCTGGGGGACCGTACACACTGAAGCCGTTTGTCTGCAGACCCGCATCGGCCGCCAGCAGCGTGTACAGCACCTCAGCTGTGTCCAGCAGCACCGCCATCGCCTACCGTCTCCTCATGCGGCGACCCTGAAAATACGACTTCACCTTCCGCCCCGCGCGCACGCGCAGATCGCCCCCAACGCCCAGCACCGCCGGCGCCAGCCAGGGATAGCGGTAGAATGTGCCGTTTTTAGCGTGCCAACCCAGCTCCAGCGCCGCACCGTAGGTCGCCATCGGCTCCTCGGCCACCCCCACCACACCTACCACACCGTTTTCGCCCACCTCGATGTCGTTCTCGATGGCCGCTGCCAGCCGGCCGGTGTCGACGTGCTTGCTCACGTGAGGGTGCGGCCCCGGCCCCATCCCTGGGCTGACGTTCAAGCGGGCCTGCTCCGTGGCGTCGATCACCATGTCCAGCACAACCGACTCGCAAAAGTCGCGCGCCACCTGTTTAGCATAACGGTTATCGAATTCCACCGTCACCGTCGTCTTCAGCTTCATGCCACCCTGCGCAATTCCAGCGCCAGGTGATGCCCCGCGCCCGCCACATCAATGATCTGCAGCACATCAAACGGCCCTGCATCCACACTGGCCCCACCATCTCGCCAGGCCACATTGATCACCCGGTGTCGCGTCTCCGCCCCGGCCGTCCGCAACGACGCCGGCGCGGACGTGACCTCCACATCCAGCACATGATCAGCCACCACGGTGCCGGCCAGGCCCGTCTCCACCCGCTCCCGCGCGCTCAACCGGCGCAGCCGACTGGGCACACCGGTGGTGGTCGCCGTCGGCGTGGCCCAATCAGGCGCGCCGCCATGGCCATAGCCAGCCGTCTTCGTTCCTGCCTGCACCACAGAGCACGTGTGCACCATCAGCGAATCAAAGGCCATTGCTCAGTCCTGCAATCGTCATCCGGCGATGGGTGCGCACAATCGTTTCCACCACATCCGGGATCGGCCATCCATCCACGTAGCTCACCGTGTAATCGCCAATCGTCTTACTCTTCACCCCGCCGGCGTCCTGCCAGGCATACCACATCGTCACCAGCGTCGCCGTCGCTTCCTCGATCGCCGGCGACGGCACATAGCGATAGATCATCGCCGCCAGACTGTGCGTCGTCGCCGTTGTCCCATTGGCGCCGCGCGTCACCGTCACCGTCACCCCGCTCACGGCCACCACGAACAGATGCTCCGAGTCAATGAGCAAACTCCAACCCGTCTCGATCAGCGTCCCATCGCTTACCGTCAGCGTCGTAGCCGTCGTGCTGGTGATCGCCGCCGCCAGGCTGGCCCCGGTCGCATCCAGGTCGGCGCTGTATCCCCACAAGCCGCTCACGCTGAGCGCCTGGCGCCGGCTGGCGCCCGTCTCCCACGCCACCCCGCTGGCCAACTCAATCCGATTCTTGCGCACGCCATTGAGTGGGTACAACACATACTCAGACCCGGCCAGATCCCCGCCGGCGTCACCTACCGCCGTAGCCGTCAACAAATCCTGGTCGAGCCACAGAGGCGCGCTCACGCCGGCCGGCGCATCGTACACGCGCGTCTGCGTCACCGGCACAAACACGCGCCGCGTCGTTTGCTCAAGATAGGCGCTCGCCCGTTCAAGCAACCGTTTCAGGCGCGCGTCCTTCGTCGTCCCGGTCAGCCCCAGCTCCGCTTTCATCGCTTCCAACGACATATACCAACGACGGCTACGTACTGTCATGTGCTTCGCCTAGTTATCCGAGCCGGTAAACCGGATGAAGCGCGTCCCATCCGAGTAACCACACAAAAAGTCGTATTGCCCCAGGGCCGCATTCCCGCTCAAAACCTGATTCCCTGTATCGGCCAGGGTAATCGTGTTACTACTCGTATTCCAAACACAAACGACTTTCCCTGCCGCAGGCACCGTAATCGTTGGCGTCACCGCACTCGCCGCGCTCAGCGGCTGATACATCGCCGTCGGGATAAACGCCGCCCCATTTGTAACCGTAATGCTGGCGCCCGCGCTGGCCGTGAACAGCCCCCCAAACGTCGCCGCGCTCTTCACATCCAGCGCGCCCCCACTCTGCACCTCGATGGTCCCACCGGGGCCACACACAAACTTAGCCCCACCTGGCTCGAAGTAGCACGCCGTATTGGGCGCCCGCTGCTGCGCGCCTGGCGACTGCGTGACCAGACCGCAGCCGGCCACGCTCAACGCCAGGAGCGCCAGGAGCGCCAACACCAAACCCAACCCGATCAATCGTTTCATCGGTTCTCTCCCCTGGTTTTCTTTACCCGGCCACCACCACCGCCGACACATAACTGGCATGCTGCGTCACCGGCTGCGCACTGGGGTACATCCCCAGGAACAAGATGCACAGGTAGTCATTGCTCCCTGCAGCGCCGGCAACATTCAGCGTCACATAGTTGTACCCGTTGTTGATGTCCAGCTTGGCCCCCTGCACTTCGATGCTGGACCACTTGTCGTCGTCCGTGGCGCCCACCGTCACCGTCGCCCCGCTCACATCCTTCGCCGTCCCGTTGATCGTCGCTGCCTGTTGCACCTTGCACGTCAGCGCCGAATCGAGAGTGCCGGCCGCAATCAAAAACACAAACCGTTCGAACGCGCTGACGTCAATATAGGAGCCGCTGGCCGGGAAATTTCCATCCACGATCGCCGTATTGAACGCGTTGACCTTCTGCACATAGACACTATCGTCAAACGTTGGATAGTTCATCGCTTCCTCCTTACGCCGCTACCTTCTGCACCGCAAACTTCCACGTCTGCACCACACGACCCCCAACCCGCCGGCGCACATGGTACTCAACCTGGTTGATGCCCGTCGCCGAGTCCTGGAAGCGCACAATAGCCAGGCCGGCCTTCTGCACAATCCAGTAGCCCGTCATATCCCCGAAAACCAGCGGATAAGTGTTAGAGCCGACATCCGGCATCGCTTCACTCTCCACCACCTTCCGCATCAAAAGCTGCCCAGTCTCCGACAAATCCTCGAAGATATACTGGCCCAACCCGTTCGTCAGCAGCTCAGCCTCGCCATAGGTATCCGAGTTCCCCACGAATACCCCGTTCGCCCGATACTGCGACGCCACCCCGCGCTTCAGCCCCTTGATGCCGGCCGCCGTCAACGCCGAAGCAGACCCCGTCTTCACCTCGGCCAGGGCCAGCGCGTTCACCCCACCCGGCAAAATGCCGTATGGTTTGCCCACACCGTCGCCCACCAAAAAGGCCTCGTCCTCGTCAATCGCCAGCGTCCCCACAATGTCGTCTGTCACGATCTGCACCAGGTTGGCCGCATCCTCCACCAACGTCTGGCTCATCGGCACCTTGTACGTGTACAAATTCGACACCACCGTCACCGACTTCATGGTAGCGTTCTTCGCAGTCGGAGCGGCTGTCTCATTGCCCCATTGCCCGCGCAAGGCCCCCACGTAGCGCGCATCGCCGCCATCATAAACCGGCGCATCAATGCTGCTCCCGCTGATCAAATCCACCACGCGTGCACCGCCCGCGCGTACCGCCGTCAGGCCAGGCAATCGCGCCGCAATCTCAGCCTGCTGCGCCGGCGGCACCGCATACCCGCCCAGCGTCCCTTCCGCCTCCACCATCGTGCTCTTGATCCCGGACACATCAAGCCCGCCGGCCACCATCGCCTTCACCGTGGCTTGTGAGAAAATCTGCGTCCGCAGCGCCTTACGATCACGCGCGTCCAGATCGCGCTCACCCGCTCGCAGATACTTCGCATACGCCTGCGCCTGGTCAACGATCAACTGCCGATAGTCCGCGCCCAGCAGGTCGTGGTAGATCGCCTTGATCGCCTCATCCTCATTCCCAAAGCGCAGCACATAGACCGCGTCCGTCCCCTTGTTCCCGGCCTGCACCTGCGGCAGCGATGCATCACCACTGCCCACACCCGGCAGCCCAGGCCGCATCAGAGAGCCGGCCTTAGTCATCTCACTCAGCCCGTTGATCACATCCAACTCATCCAGGGCCGCCTTCAACCCTTCTGCCTTCTGGCGCAGGGTCTTCCCCTTTTCCCCATCGCCGGCCTCCAACGCCTGGCGCGCATCCGCAATCGCCTGCGCCAATTGCTCCTTCAGTGTCATCTGTTCCTCCTGTCAAATGGTTAGTAACGCCAGGCGCTCAAGCTCAAGATGCATCGCATCATCGCTCGGCTCGCCCGGAAAATGCAGCCCAATCGCCGTATAGGCTGCCTTGATCTCACTGACCGGCCGCTCCATCATGCGAAACTCGGCCGGCGTCGGCGTCAACGAAATCTCCACAATCGGCCAACGCACAATCCGCCCATCGGGCGCCGACTTGCGCGCGATCGGCAACGTCCCCGTACTCACCCCCAATGCCCCACGGCTGATCAGCTCGTCAATCGCACCGCGATACCGTGCCGCTTGCAACAGCTGCGCCTCGAACCACAGCCCCACATCGTCCGGCACCATCACGTCAACCTGGCCAATCACCTCAGCCTTCACCACGCCATCCCCGCCGTGGTGATACAGCGAAGGCAGCGCCTTCATGCGCTGGAAAATCGCATCCAGCTCTTCCGTTTCCCGCGTGAAATACTCGCCCGCCAGGTCCTTGCGGGTGGCATCACCCCACAACACCGCGTAACCCCCAATGCGCTGCTGGCCCAGCGCCTTCACCGTTGGCTTTGGCGCAACCTCGCCACATACGGCCCCCAGCCCCACCATCACATCGTGCACCGCTTGAATGGACGCCAGGTCAGCCGCACTATTGCGCCGGCCGGCCTTGAGCGGCTGATCGCCTGCTTGAGAAAACGGTTGCCGGCGGCGCAATTCGTCAAAAGGCGGCTCCTGCAGCTTCTGGTGAAACACATCGAGCGCATCGCCAATGGCGCCGGACAGCGCAATCCGCTCCTCGCGCGTAATCATCCCATCGCCAAAGAGCATGTCCGCCTGCACCGTAAACTCCCGATGCAAGAATCCCTCCAACCAGTCCGCTTGATTGGCC
>CAZEPA010000149.1:0-8332 GCA_964513955.1 uncultured Anaerolineae bacterium
GCGAGATTCGTTTGTGGTATCGTCGCGGCGGGGGCGCCAGCGGAAACGTGGCCGCGGGAACCCTGACCGTGCTCAAGGACACACTGCCGGGAGTTGAGGTCACGAACCCGGAACCGGCCACGGGCGGACAGGCCGCGGAAACGCTGGAGAATGCGCTGGTGCGCGGCCCGCTGGATCTGCATTCCCTGGAACGGGCGATCACCGCGCGTGATTTTGAAAACGTGGCGCTGTACAGCGCGCGCGCGGTCGCGCGCGCGCGGGCCGTGACGCGCGCCGACTTGTGGATGCACGCGCGGCCGGGCACGGTGGAAGTCCTTTTGGTGCCTTTCCTGCCCGAAGCGCAGCGCGTCGCGGGCCAGGTGACAGCCGCGGCGCTGCTGACACAGCAAACGGAGGCGGTGCGCGCGCAAATCGAGAGCGACTTGAACAGCCGCCGGCCGTTGGGAACCGCGTGTGTGGTCAACTGGACGCGCTATAAGCCGGTGAGCGTCGCCGCCCGCATCGTCGTGCGTCGCCAGGAGGATCGCGCGCGTGTGAAACAGCGCGTGTTGGAACGATTGTACGGCACGATCAACCCGCTGCCGACTGACTATAGCCCGGGCGGCTGGCGTTTTGGACAGGCGCTGCGCGCCTCGCACGTCTACGATGTCGCGCTGGCCGAACCAGGAGTGCTGTGGGTTGACCGGGTGCAGCTGCGGGTGGAGGATGTGCCGCAAAAAAACGTGACAGCCGTGGCCGCGGATTATTTCCAGGCCGGCACCTGGTATGCCGCCAGCGGGCCTGCCCTGTTCCGCTCGCTGAACCAGGGCGACGGTTGGGAGCCAGTCGCCCATTTCGCGGGAGAGCGGCTGCAAGTGATCCGACCGCATCCTGAACGGGCCGGCGTGGTCGCGGCCATCACGACAGTCGCGACGGGCCAGGCGACGGTTTACCTCTCTGCAGACTGCGGAGAGTCCTGGGAGCCGTCGCCGACCAACACGGCGTTCGAGATCAACGACGCCGCCTGGACCTTGCGCGAGGGGGCGCCCGTGCTGCTGCTTGCAACTGATGTGGGGTTGTACGAATTGCCCTACCAGCCCGGCGCCAGCCCGGTGCAGGTCCTGGTTGATCCGCAAACCCAGAATCTAGGCTTTTACGCCGTGGCGGCTTCGCGCGACGTGCGCGGGCAGGTGACGGTCGTCGCGGCGGCCCAAGGCACACGCGGCGTCTTTCTCTCCAGCGCCGGTGGACAGCGCAACACCTTCCGGTCTATTGGTTTGCGCGGGGAGGATGTGCGCGTGTTGGCGGTGCAATACGACGGCCCGCGTGCATTCTTGTGGGCTGGCGCGGCCGCGGCCGGCCCGGACGATCCAGGAAAAGGGTGTTTTCGCTGGGAACTGCTTGGCGCGCAGGATCCACCGGATGGCTGGCGGCCTTTCAGCACCGGCTGGAACGGCGGCAGCTGCCGTTCCCTGACGTTTGTGGGCGCTCGCGCCCTGGCAGCGTCGTTTCGCAGCGGCGTCCTGCGCTTGAACGCGAGCGATCGCGACCCGCATTGGGAGGCGCCAGACGTGCGCTGCGGGTTGCCGCTGCGCGACCCTGGGCGCTTCTCTCCTGTGGACGCCGTGGCGGCGGGGGCCAGCGGCACGTGGGCGATGGCGGGCGCCAGTGATGGTCTATTTCGCAGCGCGGACGTCGGCCTGACGTACGAACGCGCGGCGCAGACCGAGTTTGCCGACCAGGAGCGGGTCACCCTTCCACCCACCTGGCTCTTCTGTTCCGGCGAACATGCGATTGAGGTGGTGAGCGAAGATGAAGCGGAACGAGCTTGAAGGCCTGCTGCCTGACACCTTCAGGCGCACGGCCCAGCCCGGCAGCGTGTTGGCTGCGCTCCTGGATGTCATGGAAGCGCAGCACGCGCCGTCCGAAGAGGCGTTGGCGACGCTGGACAGCTTTTTCGATCCCTACCGCGCGCCAGACGATTTTGTGCCCTACCTGGCGCAGTGGGTTGATCTGCTGCGTTTCCTGGACGAGACGCCGGGCGGAGCAGACGCGGACCTGCCCACGTTTGCTGGCGGCGCCGGCCGCCTGCGCGAGCTGATTGGGGCCGCGGCGTACCTCTCGCGCTGGCGCGGCACCAGCCACGGCCTGGTGCTCTTCCTTGAGACGGCGACCGGCGCGCCTGGCTTTGGCATCGAAGAGGAGGTGCCTGGCGCAGACGGTCGCCCGCGGCCCTTTCATGTGCGCGTCATCGCGCCGGCGGCTGCGCAAACCCAGGAGATGTTGATTCGACAGATTGTGCAAATGGAAAAACCCGCGTACGTCACCTTCGAGCTGGTTTTCCGCACCACTTAACGCGAAAGGATTCTATGCCAAGCCTATTTGCCATCACCGCGGCCACCAACAGCGTCCGCCTGGATGACCGGCGTCAGGGGGCCGCGACCTTCACGGTCTTCAATGCCAGCGGCCGCGCGCTGCAGGGCCGAATTCAGATTGTGCCGCTGGGCCAAGCCGCTGCGTCCTGGTTTCAGGCCGACGGCGCGCCGAACCGATCCTTTGCGATTGGCGGCACAGAGCAGGTTGCGGTCTCGCTGGCAGTCCCGCCCGGCACACCGCCCGGTTCCTACACCTTTCGGCTGGACATGGTGGGCGTGGACAATCCAGACGAGGACTACACCGCCGGTCCGGTGGTGACGTTTGAGGTGCCGGCCGCGCCGCCGCCGAAAAAACCGTTTCCCTGGTGGATGGTAGCGGTGGCGGCGGTGGCTGTCATCGCGGTGCTGTTGTTCGTCCTCACGCGTCCGCGCCCCGTGGCCGTGCCCGTGTTGCGGGGACAAAGCGTGAGTGACGCCCGCGCCACTCTTACCGCGGCTGGTTTGAAGTTGGGGGACATCAGCGAAGGCGCAAGCGATGGCCTCGCCGCGGGACTGGTGGTGGCTTCGACGCCCGCGGCCGGGGCGCCGGCTGCACGGGGCGCGGCCGTGGCGTTGGTGGTGGCGGCCCAACCGACGCCAACGGCGACGCCGCTGCCTCAGCCAACGCCCTTTGGCGGCGGCGCGGGGCGCATCGCGTTTGTCAGCAATCGGGACGGCAACCTCGAAATCTACGTCATGAATGCTGATGGCTCCGGAGAGACGAACCTGTCGCGCAATCCCGATCCTGACTTTGCGCCGATTTGGTCGCCCGATGGCGCCAGGTTAGCCTATGTTTCAGTTCCATCGGGCGGACAGGATGCCCGCCTGGTCGTGATGCAGGCAGATGGCTCGAATCCGGCGCTTGTCAGCGGCAGCCTGGGGTACAACCTGGCGTTCCTGACGGGCGCCGGCGCGACGATCACCACACCGCCCAACAACTTCCCGCGGCCTGCCTGGTCGCCTGACAGCAAGCAGCTCGCCTTTGTCGCCGCCAACGGCCAGTTGGTAACCGCGCGCGCAGACGGCTCGGGCGCGACGACGCTCGCCGCGGCCGCAGGATCGCCGCCGAGCGCCATTTATTCCTACCCGACGTGGTCGCCCGACGGCAAACGACTCGTTTTTGCCCAGCTCGACAGCGCGAGCGGGCGACAGGATCTGGTTCTCATCAACGCGGACGGCAGCGGCATGCAGCCGTTGGTGGTCAATGGCGCGTACAACCGCGATCCGGCGTGGTCGCCGGACGGCAAGCGGATTGCCTTTGCCTCCAACGTGGATGCCGGCTTCAATGAAATCTACGTGATCCATGCCGACGGCTCGAACCAGCAGCGGCTAACCACCAACACCAATGACGATACAGCGCCGACGTGGTCGCCGGACGGCGCGTTCCTGGCCTACATATCTTCCCAAAACGCCAGTGCAGATCTCAGCGTCATGGCTGCTGACGGCTCGGGCCAAATCATTCTGACAGAAAACGCGGCCGAGGATATTGATCCGGCCTGGTCGCCCGACGGGACGCGCCTGGCGTACGCGGCGAACCGTAACGCAAATCCATTCCAGGTGTATACCATGCGCAGAGACGGCGGGGAGAAACGGCTGTTGACCGAGAGTGTTGCCGGTGACAGCGCCACGCCGACCTGGCAGCCTTAAGGAGAAAACATTATGTCCAGTCCCTTTGCGGTGACGGCTGCCACCAATACGGTTTTGTTGGATGGCAACCGAAAAGGCGACACGGCGTTCACGGTGTCCAACGCCAGCGGGCGGGCCTTGCGTGGACGGGCCATCATCGTGCCGGTGGCGCCGGCGCAGATGAGTTGGTTCACCGTGGCGGGTCAAGTTGAACGCGCTTTCGCCATCGCCGGCACCGAGCAATACGCGGTGCAGGTGGCGGCGACGGCGCAGGTCGCTCCGGGGAGCTATTCTTTTCATCTTGACATGGTCGGTGAGGTGCCAGACGAGGAATACACCACGGGGCCGACCGTCACCTTCACGGTGAATGCACCGCCGCCGCCCAAAAAGTTCCCCTGGTGGATTGTGGCAGTGATTGCCGGAGTGCTGATCGTTGCAATCGTGGGTTTCTTGATGGTGCGCGGCAGCCAGGCCAATCAGGCTGCCAGCGCCACCGCGACCGTAGCTGCGGCCATGACGCGCACAGCCGCAGACGCCACGGCCACCGCACAGGCGCAGGCGACGGCCGTGGCGCAGGCGCAGGCCACCGCGGCCCAGGCGACAGCCAACGCGCAGGCAACCGCCAGCGCGCAAGCGACGGCGACAGCGGTGGTGCAGGCCACCCAGACGGCCGTTGCCAGTGCAATGGGCAAATACGTGGGCGCGTGGGATGCGCAGGAATCGGACGCGGTGTATCTGACCAAACTCCAGATCAGCCGTGAGGAGACGAATCTCAAGCTGAGCACGACGGGGAAGGCCTTCGTCGTTTCCAACAACGGCACCATGGCCAGTCAACCCTGCGCCGCGGTGCCGGCGGGATCTGAATGTACGTGGGGTGCGGCCACCGTCGCCTACCAGGGCGACCCCGTGGTGTTTGAATTCGAGACGCAGCCCGGCCTGAAGCACCGCGTCACGCTGTCGGTGACGCCTGACGGCGCCACGATGACAGCCTTGTACCAAACGTACTTCAATAATGCGTTGAAGGGCACCCTGACGACCGCCTTCAAGCGTCATCGCGGCCGGTTCGATCCTGTCCTGGTCAATCCGATCCTCATAGACCCCAACCGAATCCAGCCGCGCGTCTTTTTTACCCCGGCGCCGTGATCCGGCCGGGCGCGGGATGGGGGGATGTAATCCGTGAATCCAAAAGTTGTGATTGTTCTGCTTGTGCTCGTGGTAGTGCTGTTTGCCCTGGCCGTGGGGGTTGGGGCCACGCGACCCGAGGGATCCACTGGCGGCGACGGGCCAGACTGGCTCCAGAGTCTGGGCGCGCGCCTGGGGGCGCGCCAGGCGCTGCGCGACGAGGACATCAGCGGCGCGATTGGCGCGTGCCCCGATCATCTGCAGGCGGCGTCGTTTGCCCTGCCCGCGGGACTTTCGTGCACGTGGTTCTTCAAAGACTCGTCTGCGCCCGTGCGCACGTTGTCATTGGAATTGGCGGCGGGCGACGCACGCGCGGTGTTCGACCCTTATGGCGAGGGAGAGATGACGCTTAAGCAAGACCTGACGGGCGACCGACGCACGATGCGGGTGCCGGTGACCAAAGCCGGAGGGCAGTTGGGGCTTGTCTGTTTGGCGGGCAGCTGTCAGTTTGTCGTGAAGTAGACTGGACAAGACGCCACGCGACCCGTTACGCGCGATCGACGCGCAGTGCGCGGATTACGGCGATGAGTGAACCGATCAACATAATAATGGCCCAGATCAAGGCAAGGATGCCAACGATGATCGCCGCGAGCGCGTCGGTGATGCTCACCAGGATAATGGGCACGAGCGCGTGCAGAAAACCAACGATAAGCGACGCAAGCAGGGAAGTGAGAATGAGCAGCACCAGGCCCCTGTTCTGCAGAAATCGCTGCTGTGCCAGCAGCAGGCAGATCACTGCGCCCATCTTCAAGGCCAACGTCAGCCCCAGAACGACGTTGGCCCCTGGCCGATTGAAGAATCCATACACCGCCAGGTAAGCGAGGGTGCCAAAAGGCGCGGCCAGGAACAAAGCCACCATCAGCAGCAGCAGCGCCAGGGCGGCAAAAACGGCCACGATCGTGAGGATCAGAACGATGATGGAGACAATGAGCGTGGCGAGACCCTGGATGCGAGCATGCACCCGCTGTGAGATCAGCAGGCTGACGCCCATGAGTCCCACCGTAAACACCAACAAACCATCAACAAAACCAAGATAGCGAATGCCCAGCCCCGGCGGCTTGGGCCGTGAGAGAATGTCCTGGATTTCGCTCGGATCGAGCTGCTGAAAGGCCTCGCGCAGGTCTTTATCTCCGGCGACGAGCGAGGCCAGCGATGCCGTATTGCCGACCGGCGCGCGCAAGAGTTCAACGGCGCCCAATTCGAGCACGAGCGCCAATGCCAGGAGAACCAGGGCAGCGACAAAAAACGGTTTGCGCAGGGTGTCCATGCGATTTCCTCACAAGGTTGGTGCAGTAACCGCCTGGTGGTGCAGCCAGTCCACGATCTCTGCACGGGGCACGCTGACTTGCTGACTGCCGGTCAAATCGCGCACGGTGATGCTGCCGGCGGCCAGTTCGTCATCGCCCAGGATCAACGCAAACCGGGCCTGCGCGCGATCCGCCTGTTTCAATTGGGCTTTGAGGCTGTCGCGATAGGGCAGCAGCGCGCCGATGCCGGCCCGGCGCAGCATTTGCAGCAGACCGATGGCTTCCAGTTTTGCGGCTGCGCCCCGGTAGGCCAACATGACTAACGGCATAGGAAGAGCCGGTACGCTCACGCCTTGGGCCTTCATCGCCAGGATAATGCGCTCGATGCCGGAGCCAAAGCCGACGCCTGGCACGGCCGGGCCGCCCAGCTCCTCAATCAGCCCATCGTACCTGCCGCCGCCGCAGACGGCCGCCTGCGCGCCGATGTCTTGCGCCCAAACCTCAAACACCGTTTTGACATAGTAATCCAAGCCGCGCACCAAGCGCGGATTGATGGAATACGGCCGCCCCAACAGGTCAAGATAGCGGCGTAAAGCCGCGAAGTGATCGCGACAGTTGGCGCACAGATAGTCGTGGATGACCGGCGCCTGCGCCAGTCGTTGCTCCATCTGGGGGTCTTTGGAATCGAGCAAGCGCAGCGGGTTGCGCGCCAGGCGAATGCGGTCAGTTTCGCCTAATTCAGCAGCCAGCGGGGTGAAGTAGTCGCGCAGCGCCTGTACGAAATTAGGACGGCAGGTGCGGCAGCCGGTGCTGTTGATCATGAAAGAAAGACCTTTGAAACCCAGGGCATCGTACAAATCCCAGGCGATGCTCATCACCTCCACGTCAATGGCCGGATCTTCTTCGCCCAGCGCTTCGACGTTGAACTGGTGGTGAATGCGATAGCGGCCGGCCTGCGGCTTTTCCTGACGAAAGATAGGGCCGACCGTGTAGAGACGGAGCGGCGCGGGCTGTGTGTGCATCCCATGTTCCACGTAGGCGCGCATAATGCCCGCCGTGAACTCTGGGCGCAAGGTGAGCTCCTCGCCGCCTTTGTCTTGGAATGAATACATCTCTTTTTGTACGAGCAGGTCCGAGCCTTCACCCACCCCTCGTGTGAAGAGCGCCGTGGATTCAAAGATCGGAACGCCAATCGGCGCGAAGCCGTAAAGCGTGGTGATACGTTGGATGTTTTGTTCAATGTGGCGCCAGAAGGGCCATTCTTCAGGCAGAATATCCTTGGTGCCAGTCGGCGCCATGTAGGGCATGATGATCCTCGCAACGGTCAGGTTGAACGCACAACGGGCCTTATTCTACCATTCTGCCGCGGGGACGTCTAACTGGCGCTCCACGTGAAAGGACATCCAGCAACCCACGGGAGTGATTGACTCCCGTCTGAATCGGCTTTATAATGTGAGGGAATGAAACGCTCACGACACGAATACCTGGAGCAATCTATGTCACTGCAAAGATCGCGACCGCCGGGGCGGCGCAGCACGGAGAGGGGGAAGGGCATGGCAAGCGGGCTTAATTTGCTAATTGCTGGCATTGTCGGATTCATTGTTGGCCTGGCGCTCGAATGGCTGCTGGAAATTTGGTATTTCCGGCGCTGGCGTAAGACCGTGCGCGATGAACGGACAGAGCAGCTGCAGGCTGCCGTGAGTGCAAAGGAAAACCGTATCCGTGACTTGGATGGCCGTTTGGAACGCGCGCAGGTGCGCATGAACGCCCTTCAAGGCGAAGTGGCCCAGCGCGCCCAGGAAGTGGAGCGAATGCAAGCCGAGCGTTTGGCGCGGCTGGCGGCTATCGTCCATGATGCGGAGACGCCGGAGGCGGTTGAACTCG
>CAZEPA010000149.1:8342-8988 GCA_964513955.1 uncultured Anaerolineae bacterium
CCCCCCCACGGTGTGCTACCCGCCTTCCCGCCCCGCCGCGCAGCGCCTGCGGTCGAACTACCTACCGTGGATTTCGGCGCCGTCGAACTGCCGACGGTGGAAGCGCCTGCGGTCGAATTGCCGACACTCGATGCGCCTGCGGTCGAATTGCCGACACTCGATGCGCCTGCGGTCGAACTGCCCAAGCTCGGTGTGTCTGCGGTCGAACTGCCGACGGTGGACTTCGGCGCGGTCGAATTGCCCACGCTCGATGCGCCTGCGGTCGAACTGCCCACGCTCGATGCGCCTGCGGTCGAACTGCCCAAGCTCGGTGTGCCTGCGGTCGAACTGCCCAAGCTCGATGCGCCTGCGGTCGCACTGCCGACGGTGGACCTCGGCGGCGTCGAATTGCCCACGCTCGAAGCGCCTACGGGCGAATTGCCGACGGTTGACCTCGGCGGCGGCGCATTACCGGCGCTCGATGCGCCTGCGGTTGATCTCGGCGCCGTCGAATTGCCCACGCTCGATGCGCCTGCGGTAGACCTCGGCGCGGTCGAACTGCCGACGCTCGATGCGCCTGCGATCGAATTGCCTGCGGTTGACCTCGGCGCCGTCGAATTGCCCACGCTCGATGCGCCTGCGGTCGAACTGCCGACGGTAGACCTCG
>CAZEPA010000150.1:0-8958 GCA_964513955.1 uncultured Anaerolineae bacterium
ACTGCCGACGAGGGGGATGGAGGCGATGGATGTGGTTGCGACTGGTGGAGGGGTGACAAATGACTCGAACGCAGCCGCCTCCTTGATCGAAACGGCAACCGGGGACGATCCTTTGATCGAGATCAATGGCATTGGCCCCCGCTACGACCAGCGCCTACGCGCCGCAGGCGTTACCACCTTTGCCAGCCTGGCCGCTATGACCGTGGACGAGCTGGCTGCCATCATCCGAGCGCCGAGCTGGCGCAAGACCGATTATACCGATTGGATCCGGCAGGCGCAGGTGGCTCTGGAACATGGCGTGGAAGCGATTGCGCAACAGCCAGCCATGCGATCGCTGCAGCCCGATAATCTGACACTGCTGGCGGAGGTGGGCGAGAAGACCGCCGATGCGCTGCGCGCCGCTGGCTTCTACAGTTTTGCCAGCCTCGCGGCAGCCTCGCCCCAAGATCTGGCCGCAGTCGTAGAAAGCGCCGGGTTGCCCGGCGGCGACTATGCGGCCTGGATTCAGGAAGCCGCTGAACGCACGACGGGCAGCAGCGGCCGCCGCAGCGTAAAACCATCGTAGTCCTCCGGGGAGAATAGCCCATGCAACCTCAACGCCCACCATTTTGGGAATGGCCGCTGGATCGCCTCAATGTGCTGCTCATCACAGGCGCTCTCCTGGCGCTGCTGCTGTTGAGTGTGGTCAATTATGGCATTCAGCGCCGCGCGGCTTACTTCTCCCTGCCAACCCCCGCGCCCGAGGCCATGACGACCGTTCCCCCGACCGCACAGGCTGCGCAGCCACAGTCAACGGCAGACGTATCTCCAGGGATCACACCGGCTGTGCCGGCTGCGATGACGCCGCTGAGCATTGTCAAACCACGGCACGGGACGCAGATGGCAGCGCCCCTCGCTCGCCTCGAAGGGACCGCGCCGCCAGGCGCCGTCGTCGTGATCTTTGATAATAATCGCCGGCTGGGAGACACCGTGGCGGACGCGCAGGGGAAGTGGACGCTTGATCTGAGCGCGCCCCTGACCGAAGGCGACCACTTGTTGCGCGTTCAGGCCGCAGATGCCCAACGCCAAACCCTGGGGCGCTCTGCGCCTACCCTGGTCACGATCCTGGCACCGCAGCCGCCCATGATTATGGCGCCCATGACCGGGACGCGGCTGACGGCGGGCGCAGCCCTGACGATCAGCGGCTCAGCGATGCCCGACAGTTTGATTCGCGTCCTAGTGGATCAACAGGCGGTCGGTGAAACTTCCACGAATGGCCGTGGGACATGGCAGCTTACGTTGCCCAAGCCGCTGGGGCGCGGTCAACACCGCTTGCGGGCGGACTTGGTTAGCCCCAATGGCAATCTCTTGAGTAGCAGTGCGGAGGCGACCGTGACGGTCGCCCCCTAGTCGCCGCGCGCTCCCTTTGCGCCAAAGCGCCAGGAAGTCCACCTTGATGGCTTCCTGGCGCTTTTTTCTTTTCCAGATGTCTTGAAACCGGTCTTTGCGCACAATCCGTTTGTGGTTCGTGTCCTTAGTGGGACAAGATCTGCGACAAGAACAATTTTGTGCGGTCTTCGACTGGCCGATTGAAGATGTCCGCGGGCGTGCCGCTCTCGACGATCTGTCCGTTGTCGAAAAAGAACATGCGATGAGCCACAGCGCGCGCAAACCCCATCTCGTGCGTGACCACCAGCATGGTCATGCCGCTGTGCGCCAGCTCAATCATCACGTCCAACACCTCTTTGATCATCTCTGGGTCCAGCGCCGATGTAGGCTCGTCGAACAGCATGATCTTCGGCTGCATGGCCAGCGCCCGCGCGATCGCCACGCGCTGCTGCTGTCCACCAGACAACTGACCTGGGTATTTGCGCGCCTGTTCAGGGATGCCCACGCGCGCGAGCAGCTGCATGGCGATTTCTTCCGCCCTGGCGCGCGGCCAACGCCGCACCCATACCGGCGCCAGGGTTACGTTGTCTAACACCGTCAAGTGCGGAAACAGGTTGAACTGCTGGAAAACCATACCGGTGTCGCTGCGGATGCGCTCGATATTGCGCACGTCATGGGTCAACTCAACGCCGTCCACGATGATCTGGCCGCGCTGATGCTCTTCCAAGCGGTTGAGCGTGCGAATGAAAGTAGACTTGCCAGACCCTGACGGGCCAAAGATGACGATGACTTCGCCTTGGTTGACCTCCAGGCTGATGCCGCGCAGCGCATGAAATTGTCCGTACCATTTGTGAACGTCCCGGCAAACGATGATCGGATGGTTCGCACCGGTTGTTGCCTGACTTGTCATGTTGGTCACTCCTTTATTGGTACGCGCGACTCAGCGCGCGCCAACGCCCAGCGCGGTTTCCAGGCGTTGGCTGATCGCAGACATCAGAAAACAGAAGATGCCGTAAATCACTGAAATGAATAGATAAACCTCGGCCTGAAGGCCCAAGAAATCCGGTTGCGCGAGTACGGTCTTGGCAATGCCGAGCAGCTCCAGCAGGCCCACGATGACAACCAGCGATGTGTCTTTGAAAAGGGCGATGAACTGACCTACCAGCACCGGGATGACGGCCCGCAGCGCCTGGGGCAGGATGATGAGCAGCGTAGTCTGATAGCCCCTCAGCCCCAAGGCGTGCGCGGCCTCAATCTGGCCTTGCGGGATCGCCTGTAAACCGCCGCGCACGTTTTCTGCCAGGTACGCGGCGCTAAAAATGGTCACGCCGGCCATGGCGCGAATAACCCGGTCAATCGTCACCCCGTCGGGCAAAAAAAGCGGCAGCATTAACTGCGACATGAAGATGATGCTGACGAACGGCACCCCACGCACCAGTTCGATGAAGGCGACGGACAGCGCGCTGATGATCGGCAGGCGAGATCGGCGACCCAACGCCAGCAAGACGCCCATCGGAAAGGAGAGTACGATCCCGACCACGGTCAGCAGAAAGGTCAACAGCAGACCGCCCCACAAATTGGTAGGCACTGGCGGGAGCACGCCGCTGTCGCCGCCAAAGCCGCTGATGAGCACGATGACCAGGGGGAAGTAGATGACCCATAGGATGGGAACCGCGCGGCGCGTCAGGGTTGGGTTGAGGCGACCAATGGCAAAGCCCACGAGGCCCGCGGCGCCCACGGCTGCCAATGCGGCGCGGTTGACCAACGCGGTCGGCAGCAGCATCAAGAAAAACGGGATCGCTGCCAGCAGCAGGCCCGGTAGGCGACGGCCATACAGCCAGATGCCCCAGGTGACGCCGATGATCAAGGCCAGGATGCCGATGCACCACCAAACGCGCCAAATGTGAACCGCCGGGTATTGGCCCACCATGAACAGGCGTAGATTGGCGGTGATGACGGCCCAACGCGCCTGCGTAAAAACCCACGTCAAGAACCCACGGCCCCCGACGGCGATGAGGTAGAGCGCGGCCAGCGTGAACAGCGTATTGTACCAGGTGCTAAAGAGGTTCTTGCGCAGCCAGGCCAGCGCCGAGTAACGCTCAGAGGGAGGCGGCAAGACTGCAGTGCTCGTTCGTGAAAAGCTCATGGTCAACGCTCCACCAGGCGCACCCGTTGGTTATACCAATTCATGGCCGCAGCCGTCAGCAGGCTAATGGCCAGGTAGAGGCTCATGATGATGGCGATCATCTCGACCGCACGGCCGGTTTGGTTGATGACTGTGCCCGAAATCGCAAACAGGTCGGGGAAGCCGATAGCGACGGCCAGGGTCGAGTTTTTGATGAGGTTGAGGTATTGGCTCGTGAGCGGCGGGACGATGACGCGCAGCGCCTGCGGAAAGATGATCAGGCGCAGCATTTGGCTGCTGTTCAATCCCAGGGCGCGCGCGGCTTCACGCTGGCCCGCGGAAACGGCTTGAATGCCCGCGCGCACGATCTCGCCGATGAACGCCGCGGTGTAGATGACCAGCCCCAAGAGCAGCGCCAGGAATTCAGGGGAAAAGGTGTGTCCGCCGCTAAAATTCAGCCCCTGGACGGCTGGAAAGTCGAGCCGCAGCGGCGCTTGGGGCATGATGAACCAGCTGGCGACGGCGACCGCCAGGAAGGCAAGCAGGCTCGCACCGAGAATGGGCTGAGGACGATCGAGGCGGCGCTGGCGGCGTCTGACGAAAAAGCCGACGGCGACAGCCGCGGCGACGGCAAGCAGCAGCGCCAGCACATAGAGACGAAGCGACGCGGTTGGGACGCCCCAGGGCACGGCCACCCCGCGATTGCTGAGGAAAACCGATCCTGGCAGTTCAATGGCCTGGCGGACACGCGGGAGTTTGAGAAAGACCGTGGAATAGATAAAAATGAGCAAAACAAGAAGCGGCACGTTGCGCATGGCTTCGACAAAGACACGCGCCAGGCGATTGATGAGAAAATTCTCGGAGAGGCGCGCCAGGCCAACGAGAATGCCGAGAAGCGTGGAGAGAATCAGACCAGCCACGCATACGACCAGGGTGTTGAGCATGCCGACTTGCAGCGCACGGGTGAAGGTGTCGGTGCTTGTGTAGGGAATCAGCATCTCACCGATGTCAAACCCAGCCGCGTCGTTCATAAAGTTGAAGCCAAGCGCAATCCCTTGCTTGCGCAAGGACGCGACCATGTTGCGCGCCAGGATGGTGACGAATGCCGCGATAATAACCAGCACCAAGACTTGGGTGGCAGCTTTGATGAATCGCTCATCGCGCCAAAATGAGCGATTGAGAACCGGGCGATCAGATGGTGGTTGAGCAGCCATGTGGTACACCGTTTGCTGAGACACGCCAGGAGCCAATACCGGGTCGGTTATTGGCTCCTGGGCGGATGGAGAAAAGAGATTAACGGAAGGGCGGGCTGTAGAGCAAACCACCGTTGCCATACAGGCTGTTCAAGCCGCGAGGAATGGCTGTCTTGGTGGTTGGGCCAAGATTGCGGTCGTAAATCTCACCGTAATTGCCCACGGCCTTGATGACGTTGACCGCCCAGTCTTTGCTCAAGCCTAGCTTGGCGCCGAGGTCTAATTTTTCGTCTGCGCCCAACAGACGACGCATCTCTGGCGTCGTGGGGTTGGCGGTCATGCTGGCTACGTTGGCGCTCGTGACGCCGAACTCTTCCGCGGCGATGGTGGCAAAGACCGTCCACTTGACGATGTCGAACCACTGATCATCGCCTTGGCGCACCATCGGGCCGAGCGGCTCCTTGGAGAGCGTGATGTCAAGGATGACGTGGTCATCAGGGTTGGCCAAGACCGAACGTCTGGAGATAAGGCCCGATTTATCGGTGGTCACGGCGTCGCAGCGGCCTTCAGCATACGCAGCAAAGGTGGAGTTGGCGTCATCGAAGACGGCAGGCGTGTACTTGAGATTGCGGGCGGCCATCTGATCGGCCAGATTGAGTTCTGTGGTGGTACCCTTCTGGACGCAGATCGTGCCGCTAGCCAGGTCTTCAAGTTTGGTGGCATTGAGGCTCTTGGGCGCCATCATGCCCTGGCCGTCGTAGAAGGTGGTGGCGACGAAGTTGCCGCCATTGTCCGTGTCGCGCACGAGCGTCCAAGTCGTGTTGCGAATGAGCACATCAATCTCACCGCTTTGCAGGGCAGGGAATCGCTGCTCGGCGGTCACCGGGCGATATTCGATCTTACTGACATCATTGAAAATGGCGGCGGCCAGGGCCTTGCAGAAGTCCACATCGAAGCCGGCATAGGCCCCAGACGACTCAACGAAGCCAAAGCCTGGCACCTGCGAATTGACGCCGCAGATGAGCTTGCCGCGCTCTTTGATTTTCTTGAGGGTGTCGCCAAAGCCGGTCGGTTGGGAGGCGGCTGGCGCGGGAGCAGGCGTTGCCGGGGCGGCAGTGGCTGCAGGCTGAGCCGGGGGTTCGACGACGCGTGTCACTTCAACGACGCGCGTCACTTCAACGACGCGTGTCACTTCAACGGCTTGCGGCGTGCTGGGATTGTTACATGCAGTCAGGAAAACAGCCAGGATCAAGAGTACGGGAACGAGTTTGCGAGACATAGGTTCTCCTCCGTGAGGGCCATGGATTTGCTGTGATTCGAATGAAATAGGGAAGCCAGACGTTGTACGCGCAGACGTCTCCTTTCTGATGGGGGTTCTTGTGGGCATGGTTGCAAAGGGCAACGCGGCCTTCAGGTTGGACTTGAGGATCAAGACAGCAACGGATGGAAAAACGTGTCAGGGTCAATGTAGACAACAAAAGTAGTCGCGTGAGCTCACAACCACGGCAGTCAACCGGCTGTGTCTCAGCACCCGGACATGGAGAGATAGAATGGGGTGATTATAGAGACACGAAACGAAAAGTCAAGTTTTGTGGATGATGAATCCACGATGAACGCCGCGAAACGAATCGCATCAGGTGCGGATCGCGGATAGACTGACACGAAATGTCTTGGAAGGAATCTGCGGCGCTTCTACAATCTTGGCGGCCAGGGGCTGCGGCGAATAGATGGCGCACAACGTGTTCGAGACATGATACAGATGACCGCGTTTGTCGGGTGGGCAGCCGTCGAGGATGCCAGCCAGAATATGCCATTGGATAGAGTATCGCGTGTGGCCGTAATCGTGCCAGACAATCATGGAATCTGGGCCGCGCAGCATTTGAAACGCATTGTGCGTATCAATGCGCACACTGTCATGCGTATGATCGCCATCCACGAAGATCAAGTCGAATTTTTCGGACAGAGTGGAGTAGTCGAAGGTGCGCGAGTCGTGCCCGATGTGCGTGATGTTGGGGAATTGCTTTGAATAGAAGCCGTGTGCGGCGATCAACTCCTGGTTGTAACCGCTTTGGCGCATTTCGTCGGGCGACAGGCTGATGGAGACGCAGGCGGCCGCCAGCGGCGCTACATTGGCCACGCTTTCGCCGCGCCAGGTGCCGATTTCCAGGTAACGACACCCGGGAAAGCGTCGCGCCAGCGCCCGGAGCAGAGCCAAGTCGGTTACAAGCGATGTGCCCTCCAGGAAACTGACCGGCTCCACCGTCTCGTCGAAGCCGGGCAGCAGATCCAGCAGATCTACGGTGGGCAGGCCATCGTTCAACCCGTACTGTTGATTGACGTAGGCGCGTTCTTCGGCACGATGATCAATCAAGTTGCCCAGGCGTCGTGGGTCCCGCGCCAGGAGCTTGATGACCTTCCAAAGAGTTCTCGCCTGGGCCAGGCGCGAGATGGGTTGGGTAACGGTCAGCGCGTTTTGCATGCGATTGCCTCTTTCAAGCCGTCTCGGCATCGAATTTATAACCCAGGCCGCGCACGGTGAGCAGATAGGTTGGGTTGTTCGGGTCGGTTTCTAGCTTGTTGCGCAGGCGGCGTATGTAGACTGCGATCTGGTTGGCATAACCATCGTAGCCGTAGCCCCAGACGTTGTCTAGCACTTGATCGTGGCTCAGGATGCGACCCGCGTTGCGCGCCAGGTAGTGCAAAAGACGAAACTCAATCGGTGTCAACTCGGCTACTTTGCCGCTGGGCATGAACACTTTGTTGCCCACGGGATCGAGTCGAAAATTGCCCACAGTCAAGAAACCGGCGTCGCTGTCGCTGAAGCCAAAAGCCTCAGCGCGGCGCAAGACCGCGCGCACGCGCGCCAGCAGCTCAGTCGGGTCAAACGGCTTCGAGAGGTAGTCGTCGGCGCCCACATCAAGCCCCACGACGCGATCGGCGGTTTCGCCCTTGGCCGACAGGATGAGAATGGGCACCTGCATCGTACGCCGAATCCGCCGACAGACTTCAAGCCCATCCATGTGCGGCATCATGACATCGAGGATGACCAGGTCCGGCGCTTCGCGTTCGACGATGTCCAGAGCATCGGCTCCATTCGATGCGGTGAGCACGGTGTAGCCTTCTTCGTGCAGCAAGAACGAAATCATCTTGACGCTGGGCGGATCATCGTCAACCACCAGAATGCGCATGAAATCCTCCGGGCATGAGACTGTCAGATCACGAACCGGGGAGCATTATAGCCGAAAATCACGGTTCCACCAAGCAGGGCAGAGGGGCAGCAGCCCTGAGGACGGCCGCGCGCAGGCATTCACGCGCGGAATATCCAAACCACGGCCGCGATGAGGATGCCCCAAGCAAGGGCGTCGGCCAGCGGCAGCGCAGCCTTCTTGGATTTCGAGTCGGCCTCAAGCTTGTGTTTTTGCAGTGCCGCAATCACCTGCCTGTCGGCCCACAGGCGAAGCTGCTGGCGAGCGAGCTGAATGAGCAGCAGAGCGACGACAAAGGTCCATATCGAGGTCGCTGACATACGACTACCTCCCGCTGATCCACGGTAACCGGTCCGGCGCATCATGCGTTACAAGAAAAAGATACGTCGAGCGGCGGCTTGTTAGTGTAAAATTAACACTAAAACGAGTGAGAGAAAAAACCAGCATCGCTGGTTCAAAATTGGTGTCTTTATGACACTAATTATAATACAAAGACAGGAATCTGTCAAGCCCGCGGCGGCGCGATGAGGATTTCTATGCGGATGAAGTGGATTCTGCGAGCATCAAGGGAAACGGCGACGGGCCTGTTCGATCTCGATTGCCTGCGCGCTGAAGCGGAACAAGCGCGCCGGGCGTCCTGGGCCTTCGCTCGTGCCGCCAGTTTCTTCGAGCACCTCAGCGGCCAGAATCTTGCGGCGGAAGTTGCGCTTATCCAACGCTTCGCCCAGGATGATTTCGTAGGCGGCCTGCAGTTCACTCAGGGTAAAGGCTTTGGGCAGCAGCATGAAGCCTAGAGCCGTATACTCCAGCTTCCAGCGCAAACGGCGCAAAGCATACTCGAGGATCTTGGCGTGATCGAAAGCGAGCTGCGGCAGATTGTAGATAGACCACCAATTGGCGTCAGCGGCATCGCCGCTGTTGCGCAGTTGGCTGTGCGCAGCCTGTTCTGCGCTCAGGAGAGCAAAATAAGCAACGGTGATGACGCGGGTGCGAGGATCACGTGCGGGATCGCCAAAGGTGTACAGCTGCTCCAGGTACACATCGTGGACATTGGTCTCTTCGGCCA
>CAZEPA010000151.1:0-8952 GCA_964513955.1 uncultured Anaerolineae bacterium
TGGATTCACGCACGGAGAGCGCGCGATGGTGATTGAACAGCCAGCGCATTTCTGCCAGCGCCGCCTCAGCGTGGGCGTCGAACAGCGCCGCTTCGAGATGTTGAAGATAAAGAATCGCATAGCCAACCGGCGCGTTGCCTTCATGCGTGCGCAGCCAATTCCAAAAAACCCAGCGCTGCTCAGCCGAGAGGGTGGAAAACGCTGGCCGGTAACCTGGATCTAACACACCCTGCGCGCTGCCCGGCTCCTGCAAAGGCAAAGCAGGATCAATCATGGTTTGATCGGGCGCGTTGTAGTCGAGCGGTGTTATCGTAAAAGGCCGTTCGCGGCAGGCATGGCGTACTTGCTGGGCCGCGGGGAGGTTGCGACCGCGGATGCGCAAGAAAGGAAGTGCAAGCTCATCCCACCGCGTGCGAATGTCGTTTGGCATACGATGAGTATAGCATGACGCGCGGTCAGTGGCAAGGGCCTGTCTTGTCGGTAAGACCCGGACCAACGCGTCCATTGGCCGCCTGCATGTCGCGCTGCGACATGCCAGCTTGACACCAGGGGCGGAGGGACGTATCATAAAACTGTGACGTCTCGAACAGCATGCCTGAGGGAGGAAAGATCATGTACGTGCGTAATCTGATGAGCCAACCGGTCATCTCGGTGACGACAGACATGGGCGCGGGTGTTGCTCTGCAAACGATGCGTGAAAAGATCATCCGGCGTCTGCCAATTGTGGACAACGAGGGCCGCCTGGTCGGAATCGTAAACGACCGCAGTCTGCTGCGTCTGCTGGCAGAGCCACGCCGGCATCGCAATGACCCCATACCAACGGTCGGTCGTGTGATGTCAACGCCCGTGACCACGGTGCCGCCGGATTTGCCTTTGGAAGAAGCCGCCTCGCTCATGGCTGACAAGCGCGTCGGCGCCTTGCTCGTGGTGGAGAACGAAAAGCCCGTTGGTATTTTGACTGACCGGGACCTCTACCGCGTTTTCTTTGATCTGTTGGGCGGGCGCGACGCCGGTTTGCGCGTCACCTTGCGTGCCCCGGCCAATGTGGACATCCTGGCCGATGTCGCGATTGCGATTTCCAACGCGGGCGGCGCACTGCGCAGCTTTGGCAGCATCACCCATGCGGGAGAATCGCTCATGGTGTTGAAGGTCAAACACATCAATGAAGATGAACTACAGCTTCTGCTGCGCGATTTCTCGGTAGAAATCGAGTCCATTCGCCAGGTCTAACCGAAAATGAGAGGGGACGTTGACAACGTCCCCTCTCATGATGAGTGACCTACTCCTCGTCTATTCGTCCCGGCATGTCGACGCGTACGATGTCGCCGTGCAGGTTGATGATGATCCGAAAGCCGAGCATGCCGAGCCACGATTTGGCCTCGTCGGGCAGGCTTTGATCCACGACTTGATCCATGTTCTTGATTGAAGCATCCACCGCCGCTTTGGTGAACAGATCGTCTCGGCCTAACATCTGCAGCGCGCTGTTCACCGCAAGATCGCGATGGGCTTCGATCTCACCGCGTAGGATGCGCAACACCTGTTGATCCACTTGTCGCGCAGCGATGTGGCGTCGAAAACCGGCATCGGGCACGACATAGAACGCCTCATCGCCCACCACAACTACCTCGACGGCGTGGCCTTCTTCATCCTGCACCAACCCTTCGAAAAATGCATGAGGCATTTACTGAGTTCCCCTATTCTTCTGCGCGCCGCGCCCACATCCCTGGTTTCTGCGCCATCATTGGTTCGTGTTTTCAGGGGCGGGCGCTTTGAAGATGACTACGCCCAGCGGGGGCAGTGTGATCAAGATCGAATGGGGGCGCTTGTCCCACGGAATCGGATCCGAAGGCAGGCCGCCGCTGTTGCCGACGTTGCTGCCGCCATAGGCCGCGGCGTCTGAGTTCATCACCTCCGTGTAGAAACCGGCAAAGGGGACGCCAACCCGATACCCGCTGCGAGGGATCGGCGTGAAATTGCAGACCACCACCAAGCGTTGCCTAGAGTCTGCCGCTCGCCGCTCGAATGCAATGATGGATTTGTCCACATCACGGAAATTGATCCACTCAAAACCTTCCCACGAAAAATCAACCTGGTGCATGGCCGGCTCGGTCTGGTACAGATGATTCAGATCGGCCATAAACTGCTGCAGCTGCTTGTGGAAGTCATACTCGGTCAGATGCCAGTCCAGGCTGCGATCTTGATCCCACTCGTGCCATTGACCGAACTCGCCGCCCATGAAGAGCAGTTTTTTGCCGGGATGGGAATACATGTAGCCATAGAGCGCGCGCAGACCAGCGAATTTCTGCCAATCGTCGCCTGGCATCTTGGTGATCATGGCCTTCTTGAGATGTACGACTTCATCATGCGAGAAAGGCAAGATGAAATTCTCGCTGAACGCGTACATGAGCGAGAAGGTGATGCTGTTGTGATGGAAGCGCCGGAAGATCGAGTCCATGCCCATGTAGTCGAGCATGTCGTGCATCCAGCCCATGTTCCACTTAAGATCGAATCCCAGGCCGCCAACGTAGCCAGGCCGTGTGACGAGCGGCCACGAGGTAGACTCCTCGGCCATGGTGAGTACGTCGGGGAATTCTTTGTGCACCTGGTCGTTGAAGCGGCGGATGAAATCAACCGCATCCAGGTTCTCGCGTCCGCCGTACTGGTTGGGCAGCCAGTCGCCGCCCTCGCGGCCGTAATCCAGGTAAAGCATAGAGGCCACGGCATCCACGCGCAAGCCGTCAATGTGGTACTTTTCGAGCCAGAAGAGGGCGTTGGAGATAAGGAAATTGCGTACTTCGTTGCGCCCAAAGTTGAAGATCTTGGTGCCCCACTGCGCATGTTCGCCGCGGCGCGGATCCGCATGTTCATAGAGATGCGTTCCGTCGAAAAAGCCAAGACCATGCGCATCGCTGGGAAAGTGCGCGGGCACCCAGTCCAAGATAACGCCGATGCCCTGTTGATGCAGCCGATCTACAAAATACATGAAGTCGCTTGGCGTGCCAAAACGACTGGTTGGCGCGAAATAACCAACCACCTGGTAGCCCCATGATCCATCAAACGGGTGTTCGGCCACGGGCAGCAGTTCAACGTGAGTATAGCCGAGCTTCTTGACATAGGCCGCCAAGTCATCCGCCAAATCACGATAGTTCAAAAAGCCGTTGGTCTCTGGTACACGCTTCCATGATCCCAGGTGCACTTCATAAATCGCCATGGGTGCGTTCAGCCCATTGTGCTTTTTGCGGTCCGCGATCCAGTCGGCGTCGCGCCAAGCATAATGATCAATGTCGAAAACAATCGAGCCGGTGTTGGGGCGCATTTCGGCATAGAAGCCATACGGATCCGACTTGTCGCCCACATACCCCATGTAGCGCGATTTGACTTCGTACTTGTAGACTTCCCCCTGCACCAGGCCAGGAATGAACAGTTCCCACACACCCACCTGGGAACGCAGCTGCATCGGGTGCGTTCGTCCGTCCCACTGGTTGAAATTGCCTTTGATGCTGACTCGCTCGGCGTTCGGCGCCCACACGGCAAAATGCACCCCCGACATGCCGTTGACCTCCACCAAATGAGCGCCCAGTTTTTCATAGGTGCGAAAATGAGTGCCTTCGCCGAGTAAGTGCAGATCGAAATCCGTCAACTGCAAGGGATAAGCATAGGGGTCTTCGATGTCTACTTCGCTGCCGTCACGACCAACAAGGTGCAAATGATAGGCAAAAACTTCGTCTACGTCCTCAAACACCGCTTCGAAGAATCCAACCGCATTGAGGTTTTCCATGGCCGTGCGCTGTGCAGGATCATGCTTGGCAACGACGTACACCTCGGCGTCCAGCGGTCGGAACGTGCGAATCGCCACGGCTTTGCGTCCATCGGCTAATTCCTTCACGTGTGGGCCTAACACGTCCATGGGCGCGCCGTGATATGCAAACACAATGGCGTCTATTTCACCGTCCAAAACAGTTCTCATGGTTTTCTAGTTCCTTCCTTTGTCACCCCTTTTGGGCCGCGGTGCCCCGTTCTCTATGCATCTATTTTACTCGATATTGACTTCCACTTCAACTCAGCCGTTGACGCCTTTGCTCCGTGCATACGCCTGTGTTATACTGCGCAAACGCCAGGCGCATGCGCGGCACGGCGGTCGCCAACGCAATGCCTGGCAGCCCCACACCCACCTCACGCGGCAAGGGCCTGCTTGGCCTCGGCCGCGGCGGTTTCAACCCCAGGCGACCATGCAAGCAAACGGGAGCGTGAGAGGAAGCGCTTGAAAATTCAGACAGTGCAGTGGCACAGAGCCATCCTGGCGACGTACCTGGTGATCGGCGTCCTGTTTGCGGTCAACACCCCGGCGTGGCAAGCGCCGGATGAACCGGCTCACTACAATTATGTACATTTCGTTGCCGTACACGGCGCGCTGCCGGTTTTGCAGGCGGGAGACTACGACCAGGCCCAACAAATGCAGGCGATTGAGGCTCGCTTTGGCCCCGATTCCTCTATCGCAGCCTTTCGTTACGAATTCCATCAACCACCGCTTTATTATGTGCTGGCCGCGCCGATCTTCCGCCTCACCGCAGGCGCCCTGCTCCCGCTGCGCCTTTTTTCCGTCTTTCTGGGCGCCTTACTCCTCCTGGTGATCTACCGCGCGGCCGCCCTCATGGTGCGGCCCGCGCTGGCCCTCGGAGCGATGGCCTTCGTCGCCTTCTTACCCATGCACGTGGCTATGCTCAGCGCAGTCAACAACGACAGCCTGGCCGAACTGCTCATGGCTGTGATGCTGTGGCAATGCCTTCACCTGCTGCTTCATCCGCCCCGCCAGTCGCTGCGGCCCTGGGTCGGACTCGGCGCGGTCGCTGGCCTGGGGTTGATCACCAAAAGCACCGTCTACGGCCTGCTGCTTATGCTCGGCGTCACGCTGATCGTGGCCTGGCGCGATCAGCGGCGCCAGGGAGGCGACCGGCGCCGCGATGCCAGTATCTTTTTGGCCGTACTGGCGCCGCTGCTCTTGCTGGCGCTGCCCTGGTGGCTGCGCAACCTGGCCGTCTACGGGGGAACTGATTTTCTCGGTCTCAATCGCCATGATGATATCGTTCTTGGGCAACTGCGCACGGCCGAGTTTCTCGCGCAGCAAGGTTGGGTCAGCCTGATCACGCGCTTTACCACCTGGACATTCCGCTCCTTCTGGGGCCAGTTCGGCTGGATGAGCGTGCTGCTCGATGGCCGCATGTACACCGCGCTGCTTATCCTCAGCACGGCGACGGCCGTGGGCGCGCTCGATGCCGTGCGGCGCGTTTGGCGCAAAGGCCGCGGGCCTGCCCGGCGCGCGCTCTTGATCCTGAGCCTGGCGACGCTGGGCGCGGTGGGCGGCTACCTCTGGTACAATCTCAGTTTTGTGCAGCACCAGGGTCGCTATCTGTTTCCTGCGCTCTTGGCTTTTGCCGTGGGTTGGGCCGTGGGCTTGGCCGCGCTGGCGCGGCCGGGCGTCAGTCGCGCCGCGGTCCTCGCCGCCGTGGGCGGCGGCCTCTTGACGCTCATCCTCGCGCCTGGCCGCTGGAGTCTGTTCTTGTGGATCGTCGCGGCAGCGCTATTCTATTTGCTGCCCCGTCTGCAACGATGGCATGGGATCCTCTACGCGGCCATGTTCGCAGCACTGGCCGGCGTTGACCTCATCAGCCTCTTCTGGTTCATCGTTCCCCAACTGCGTCCCTGATCGCGGCTGCCGCCGCGCCCTGGCTTGGCGCCGGCCGTTACGCGGACCGGGCGCCAACGACTCGCGCCGGCACGCCTACGGCAATAGCGTACGGCGGAACGTCGCTGGTCACCACCGCACCTGCACCGATCACCGCGCCGCGGCCGATGGTCACACCGTCCAGCACGATGACGCCCAGGCCGAGCCAGGCATCATCTTCAATCACAATCGGCCCTTTGCTTGCCAGGGGTTGATTCTTGATTGGCTGCGTTCGATCGGCAAAGGTATGTTCGTAGGGGCTGAAAGCACACTGAGGCGCGATTTGAACCTGGTTGCCAATACGCAGGTCGGCCACAAAACCCTTCAGGTTGCATGCGCCCTGGATGTGGCTGTCAGCGCCGATGATTACGCTGCCGCCCGCGCCAATCTCCACGGTGGTGCCGCGGTGCAGCGAAGAAAAATCACCCACCTCGACGCGGCCTGCGTCGTGGTGCGCGTAGATCGTGACGTAATCGTCAATGAACGCGTGCTGCCCCAGGCGCAGGTCGGGGCAGCGGATTTGGGCATATGGTGAGATGAATGGGCGCGTCGTGAGATTAGCCAACAGCTTGCGATCTTTATAAACGCCGCCTAAAAGCCAGACGGCGACCTGCGTCGCCAGGCGGCCGCTTCCGCTGCGACCAGAAGCCTTCATCAAGGCTCGCAGCAGCGGTTGTTTGATGCGCCAGGGTAGCACGATTTCGATGCCCTCCATCTCGTCGTACCGCGAGGATCTCCTGCCCGCGGCAAAAGTGGCCTAAATCAATCGGTTGTCGCGATACCAGGCCGCCGCGGTTTGAAACGCGGCCAGCAGGGGGGCCGGCGTCCACTGTAACTCACGCAGCGCACGCGCGGGATTGCAGGTCAAGGCGGCGGGCCGCGTATCGGGCGCCGTTGGGCGCACGGGCGCTGCCGGTCGCGGCAGCCAGGCGCCCAGGCGTGTGCGCCAGCCCCGGGTTAACCGCGGCGCGGGCTGCCCGCTGGCGGCCTGCATCAACGCCAGGAAGCCAGCCAGATCCAGATTACCGGCCGGATGCCCCAGGATATAGCGCGCGCCGCTCCGGCCGTGCTGGGCTGCCAACAAGTGGCCGCGCGCGACATCATCTACGCCGCAGAAGTTGATCCCGCCAGCCAGGTAGCTGGGCATCTGACCACGTAAATAGGCCAGGATGCGCGCGCCGGTTGCGCTCGGCCGCCAATCGCCGATGCCAACCGGCGCGGTCGGGTTGACGACGACCACCGGCGCTTTGCCTTGCGCTGCCCACGCGACAGCGAGTTGTTCGCCCTGGCGCTTGGAGAGAACGTAGGCGCTGGCGCGATCTGCCAGGTTGAACGGCGTGTCTTCGGTGGGCAACTGCTGCGGGTCGGCCGGTCGGCCAATTGCGCCAATCGTGCTGGTGTGCACGAACCGCTCGACGCCGACGGCCGCCGCGGCCTGCAGCAGATTCTGTGTCCCATCCACGTTAATGGCGTAGAGCAAAGCGGCGTCGGCCGGGTTAGCGCTGTAAAATGCCGCCACATGATAAACCTGGATGCAGCCATCCACGGCGCGCGTGACCGCAGCTGCATCGCGCAAATCGCCCTCCACAACCTCAACCGGCAGCCCAGCCAGGTTACGGCGGTCGCTGTCTGGTCGCAAAAGGACGCGTACCCGGGCGTCGGCGCGCAGAAGCGCCCGCACGACCGCCGCGCCTACAAATCCATTGCCTCCGGTGACCAAAGCCAGCATCTGGGTTCCATTTGTGCGCTGAGAAATGATGGGCGTCCTGGGTTCAGGAGAGCCGGCGGCCGCGCCGCGCCGACACTTGGAATGAACGGCCCCTGTTCCAGCCCAGCAGCGAGGCCAGCTTGCTGCCGATGCCCTGCGGAGGAGGCGCTTCGCCCTGGAAACCGTGCCATTCACGCTGCAGCTCCAGCAGCTCGCTGCGCGTCAAGGGGCGCGCACCCGCCCGAGCATTGAGCGTGGCGCTCAATTCGCCCTGTTCCAGGCGCACCCCGGCATAGGGCCGATAGGCTTTGACGCTGAGCAGCGGCGGCCGCACAGCCGCCAGGAACTCCCGCGTCTGCGCGCGCGCGGCGTAGGTCTCTCCAGGCAGGCCCACCATGACAAAGACGCGACAGCTGATGTTTGTCTGCGCAGACGCGTCCATGACCTCCAAGACGCGATCACGGTAGTCATCCGCAGATTGGTGCGGATGCAGACGGCCCATCAGGTCAAGCATTTCGTCGTCCACCGTCTCCAGGCCGATCTTGATGCTTGTGCAGCCCGCGCGCGACATCTGACGCAGCAGGGCGAGATCGAAATGCTCCGGTCTCGATTCGCATTCCCAGTTGACTTTGAGCCGGCGCGCGGTGACAATGGCGCAGAAGGCTTCGACCCAGGCTCGATCTGCGGCAAAGACAATATCACGGAAGAGGTAGCGCGGCTTGGGAAAGGTTTGCAGCAGCCAGGCCAGTTCGTCGGCGACCGCCTCGGCCGACCGCACCTGGCGCGTGCGTCCTTCGACGGCCACGTAGGGGCAATAAGCGCAATCATCGCCACATCCGCGGCCGGCGCGCAGGGTCAGAAAAGGGTAACGATCGTGCGGCAGGAGATCCCAGGCGGGGCGCGGCAGGTCTGCGAGGTCGGTCGAGGTTGCGGAGGGGCCGGTCACCCACTCGTCGTCAGAATCGTCATCGCTGGGCGAGGCCAACGCTTGGACGGTGCGTAAGACGGCTGTTTCTGGCTCGCCCAGGGCAACCGCCGTCACATTGCACCCTTCCATGACGGTCTGCCCTACGAATCGCATGGCCGGGCCAAACGCGATCACGTTGGCGTCAACGTCCGCCAGCAGGTGATTGCAAAAATCAATGTCGCCGGTCAGCGTGGCCTGGCTCATCAGCACACCGATCAGCAAATCAGAGGCGTAGGGCGGCACACGCGCCAGGGTGGCCGCAAGATCGAGCTTTTCGCCTACTGCGTCCACACAGGTGACCGCGTGGCCTGCGTTGCGCAACACGGCCGCCACCGTGGCAATGACCTGGGGCGGATAGCAGAAATCGTCCGCCTGGGCACTGATGACACCCATCCCGGCTGAGCCTTCGCGATTGGCTGTCTTGCCTGCGGGGCTGGGCGGATTGATCAAGAGGATGTGGGACATGGAAGGCCCTTTCCAAAAGCAATGAGTAAGGCGCAGGCACACGGTGCGCGCCATAATGCAACTAGACTCATTTTACCACAAGAAAAAAGC
>CAZEPA010000152.1:0-8939 GCA_964513955.1 uncultured Anaerolineae bacterium
AGCTTCCTGACGACGTTCGATTTTCAGGCCCGCACCTTCTACGAAAAGTACGGGTATAGCGTCATCGGCGTGCTGACAGATTATCCGCCTGGCTCCACCTATTTCTGGATGAGAAAGGATCTACGATGACCACGCTCGATCGCACCAAAGCCAATCCCTGGACGCTGAAGACGCCGCCGGGAACGGCTGAGTACACCATGCACGTTGAGGACAGGGACGGCCAACGCGTCCTCATCTGCACCGTTGGCAGCACTGTCCTCCTCTACGACGCCCGCTGCGTGGATGACCTGCACGCGATGCTCAAGCAAGCCGGCGGGTGGGTCGAACTGGGCGGCGCGGATGAACAGAAGCCCGCCAAAGAGGGAACGGTGGAGGCCTGGGGCCGCTCCCCCGACAACCCCATCGGTGGTTGGTACGGTCTGAAGAAAGGCCTGCGCGGGCGCTTTGGCGTCTACCTGCCGCCGCTCATGGAAGCCCTGGGCCTGTGCGAGCTGGAACATAATCCAAAAGGCAACCGCATGCGGGCCAAGTAAACCGCCTCGCCAATCAACCGTCCCACCCCTGCGCGGCCATCTGCACATCGAGCAGATCCACCAGCCCATCCGCGTTGAGATCAGTCACGGCATCATAGCCTGGATCCCGGCTGTCAGTGGCCCAATGCGCTGCGACGCGCTGCACATCCACCACGTCGGCGACGCCATCGCCGGTCAGGTCGCCGCTGACCGCGGGCGTCAGCGCCAGGCGCCCCAACTTTTCCCACTGCCCCAGATAGAAATCGGCCGGCCACGCGCCCGCGGCCACCCGCGCGACGCCAAACGCGTCGGTGAACGGCTGGCTGAAGGCCACGGCCAGCAGGCTGTCATGCAGCGGCGTCAACGACACATCCTCGCTGTCGGGCGGCGCCAGCGGCATACCCAGCTCGAAGATCAGCGCGCCGTTCGCCTGACCGGTCGCGCCGCGGCCGTTTTGCGCGCTGTCCAGCGCCAGGCTGCCGTTGACCCAATGCCAGTCCTGCCAGCCCGCGCTCGCGCTGAGCGATTTGACATCCCCCCCGCCAAACCACAGCCACAGCGTCTCGCCGGCCGTGGACTGCACGCCGCTGATCTGCGCCGCGATCAGCAGGCGGTCGCTCGCGCCCGGCGAGGCCGTCAACCACAGATCGAGCGCGCCCCGCTGCGGCGTATTGGTCAGGAAGGCCAGCGGCAGGTGCAGATGCGTCGCGGCGTCCCATTCACCGGGCAGCATCACGCCATCGGGCGTCGGCGCCGGGCCGTTGAGCCGGGCGGCGCGCAGCGGCGCAAAGGGCAGAATCTGGCGCAGCGCGCCGGCCACATCCACCTTGCCCGCGCCAAAGGCCTCGTTGGCCTGCGCGCCGGTGAAGCTGTCGCGGCGCGCGCCCGCCACCAGGGCCGCCTTGATCTGCTCAGCATTCAAATCGGGCCGGGCCTGGCGCAGCAGAGCCGCCGCGCCCCCCACGTGCGGCGCCGCGCCGCTGGTGCCGCTAAACCAGCGATACTGACCCCACTGCCCGGTCTGCGTGCGGTCGAGCGCGGTCGCCACGTCGTAGTTGCTCGGCGCCGCGACATCGAGCAGCGGCTCGCCGTCCACACGCGGCCCTTGTCCGCTGAACACGCTGAGGCCCCCGGGCGTCACCGGATCCAGGCCGCCGCTGAAGCCGCGCGTGCTGTAAGAAGCCACGACAATGCCGGCGTCGGCAGTCGCGGGCCAGATGACGCTCATCGCGGGGTTGCGCGGCCCAGTCCATTCGGCGCCGCCGAACCAGGCCGTGCGGTTGTCCTGCACAAACGCGCTAAGCGCCACTGGTAGGCTGGTCGTATTGGTGACGGCCAGGGTGAACGCGCCGGCGGTTACGGGGCTGCGCAGAATATGAAAATCGAGGCGCGCGGTGCCGCGGCTCGATTGCAGGCGCACGCCGGAGATGGAATGTCCATCGCTGGTGATGGTCGAGTTGGCCGTGGGTGACAGGGTGAAGATGTTGCCGGGCCCGCCCGCGGGCGTGGTGATGGTCGCGGCCAGCGCAGCGGGATCGCCATGCCAAACCAGCGTAATATCCACCGCGGTGGGGTCATTGCCAGGCGGCTGCTGGAACGGTAGCACAGCCGCGGCGCCCGCCGCAACGGTGGCCGCGGTGTGTTTGTAGCCGCGATTGATGTTGCCCGCCGGCAGGATTTGGACAATGCCCTGGCGTTGGGCCTCGGCAATCAGCCGCTCATGGTTGGAGGAGCCGTCGAAATACTCCTGACTGATGTGCGTGTACTCGTGCACCACGACCTGCGCGCCGTTGGCCTGCGCCCACAGCAGCGATTCTGAGATGCCGTTGCCTGTGCCGTAAGGGTCGGCCAGGAGCAGCTCGGCATCAGGCGCCAAGCCGGTATAGCGGTTGACGGTGCGCCAGCCGCCGGCCAAAATGCCCAGCACGGAAGTGCCATGCGCATACGGGTCAGTCCCGGTCAGGCTCAGATCAACGCCGCGCCGTCGCGTGGCGCCGTTGACATCGAACACACGCGCGATCTTACTGCTGCCTAGCCCGGTCAAGCTCTCGCCGGGGTCAAGCTGGTGGTTGCCGTTGGCGTCGTTCACCAGGAAAACCCGCTCGCCCAGGGAAGGCGCGCTGTCGCCAAAGCCGGCGCCGTAATCGCGCTGCCCATTGTGATTGGCATCGTTGTAAAGCCAATCTATATCGCTGCGGAAAACGCCGTCATTGGTGCCTGGCACCTCATAGGGACGCGGGTAGCCATCCGCCTGCACCGACGTGCCATCCACCATCCCTAGCCATTCGTTGGCATCGGCCGCGCCGTTGCCGTTCAGGTCCACCGCGTCCAAACCCGCATCAAACAGGCCGTTGTTGTTACGATCCAGCCAGGCAAACGCGCCGCCATCCGCGCGGAACAGGAGCGGATGGAAAACATCCACGCCCGTGTCAATATCGGCAATGGTGACGCCGGCGCCGGTCAGGCCGCTGGGCAGGGTGTTGGAGACCGCCCAGGCGGCCGTCGCGTGCATCTCGGCCACGTTGATGTCGAGCGGCGGCAGCAGGTCGTCGCTGTTGTCGGCCTCGATCTGCACCAGGCCCGGCAGGCTGAGCAGCCGATCGAAGGCGGCCCACGGCACGCGCACCGGAATGATGAACTCGCGGCTGTCGTGCGCGCCGGCGTCCTGGCCGCAGCCTGGCCCCTGGCAGCTCAGGCCCGCGGCCCACGGCGAAATCTCGCCCAGCTGGCGCAGCGCGTCCAACTCCGCGGCTGTCGGCGCGTGGTCGAAGCGCACCGTCAGCGGCGCCGCCGCCGCCAGGGCCCCAGTCAACTGCCCTTTGACCTGGCGCGTGCGCAGCCAGCGCAGGCGTCCATCCACGGCGGGCGGACAGGCCGCGCCCTCGGTCAAGGTGCATGACGACGGCTGCGGGGCCATCTGCTGGCTGGCGGCGAGCGGCGCCGCGCCGTGGGAATCCGCCGCGGCCGACGCCTGCGCCAACGCCCACAAAGAAATGATGGCCGCGGTTGTCAAGACGGCCAGAGTTTTCAACGTTCCCACAGCGCCACACTCTCCACATGATAAGTTTGGGGAAAAAGGTCCAGCGGCTGCACCGCGCGTAGCCGGTAGCCGGCCTGGGTCAGCAGCGCGGCATCGCGCGCCAGCGTGGCCGGGTCGCAGGAGACGTAGGCCAGGCGCGGCGCGGCCAGGCGGGCCAGGTGTGTGACCACGTCTTTGCCCAGGCCCGTGCGCGGCGGATCCACGACGATGCCCGCGTAGGGGCCGGTCAGCGTGGCAAGCACAGCCGCCGTGTCCCCGGCGTGCAGGCTGACCTGCGGCAGGTCACGGCTGTTCCAGGTAAAATCGGCGCACGCGCTCGGCGCGCCCTCGACGGCGTCCACCTGCTGGCAGAAAGGCGCCAGGGCCAACGCGAACAGCCCCACGCCTGCGTAGGCGTCGAGCAGGCGCTGCCCAGGCTGTGGATCCAAGAAGTCGAGCACCAGATCCACCAGGGCTTCGGCGCCGGCGGTGTTGACCTGGAAGAAGCTGCCGGCCGAGACGCGATAGCGCCGACCGTGCACTTCTTCCTCGATCGTGGCCTGGCCGACCAACGGCTCGGCGTGACCGTCCGCATGCAGCAAGGCGACGGCCGTCGGCAAATCAAGCGCCATCTCAGGCGCCAGGTCGTCGCGCGTCTCCACCACGAGCAGTGTTTGGCCGCTGGCCGAGCTGCTGCGCAGGGTCAAGCGGCGCAGGGCAGCGCCTGGCGTTCGTGCACGGCGCGACGCCAGTTGGTCGCCAGGCTCCGCGCCCAGCGTCCAGAGCTTGCCTTTGTAGCTGGCCGCGGCGGGATCGTTCTCCAGCTCGTTCTCCGACTCGTCGGTGGTGGCGCCGGCCCACAACGCGGCGTGAACCGCGTCGAGCGCAGGCGACAGGAGCAGGCACTCATCCACGGCGATCAAGTCATGGCTGTTGGCGCGTTGGAACGCGGGCCGTCCATCCGCCGTGACATTGAACTGCACGTGGTTGCGATAGCGCCAGGCCGGGTCATCGTCATCGGTCAGGGCCACGGCCCACGTCTCGGCCACCGGTGGGTCGGTCAGCCGGCCCAGGCGCGCCAATTGATCGCGCACGATCGCCTGTTTAAGCTCGAGTTGGCGTTCATACGCGATGTGCTGCCACTGGCAGCCGCCGCAGCGCTGCGGACCAAAATAGGGGCACGGCGGCTCGATGCGATCGGGGCCAGGCGCGAGGACGGCGAGCAAGCGCGCCCGCGCCCAATTGGCCTTCTGCTCGATGATCTCGACGCGCACGGTTTCGCCTGGGATGGCGAAAGGCACAAAGATCACTTTGCCGTCATGCCGGCCCAGGGCTTCACCCCCGTGTGCGATGCCGGTCAGCGTGAGTTCTAGAATGTTGGTCATGATGATTTGAGGAGCGGCAAGAAGCGGTATTGCCGGGGAAAAGCGGCGAAATCAATCTCAAGGTCGCTGCCGGCCGTGACTAACACGCCCTGGCTGTCGCTGCCCAGGATGGTGTAGGCCGGCGGCGCCGTGACGTTCACGCTGTAGCCGGTGGGCGACAGGTTGAAGAAGCGGTAAGCGCCCTGGCTGTCCGTGACCGTAGAGGCAACCAGGAACGCGCCCTGGCGCAGGGTCACTGTAACGCCCGCAATGCCCGGCTCGCCCGTTTGCTGCGTCAGGTCGCGGTTCAGATCGGCAAAGACCGTGCCGCGGACGGCTCCCACCGCCAAAGTGGGCGTGGGCGTAGGGGTCGCGGTGGCCGTCGCGGTGGGGGTGGCGGTTGCGGTCGCGGTTGGCGTCGGCGAGGATGTCGTCGTGGGCGTCAGGGTGGGCGTTGCGGTGGGTGTGCGCGTCGGCGTTGGCGTGGGGGTATTCGTGGGCGTGTTCGTGGGCGTCGGCGTGGATGTCCAAATCGGCGTTGGTGTGGGGGTGCTGCTGCCGGGCGAAAGGCGGATGCGCCAGGGTGCGGTGTTGAGATAGGCGGTCACGCGGCCATTCGCGGCCGTCAGGGGCTGCACGCTGTGCGTACTGTTGGTCAAGTTGTCCTTCTCCAGCACGTACGCGCCGCTCGCGGGCAGGCCCAGGCTGCCCACATCGAAGGTGAAGTCGGCGCTCGCTTCTTCGGTGATGATGCCGGTGATCCAGCGTGCGCTGCTGTTGAACGCAAGGTCTGCGGCCGTCCAATGCGCGCCGCCGTACTGCGTGATGCCCAGCCACCAGGCGGTCTTGCTCTCATCGGTGCGCAGGGCAATGACCGACGGATTGCTGGCCAGCGTCAACGGGCTGAGAAAATCAAAAGCCCAGGCCGCGTTCCAGGGACTGGGGTCGCCGTCGTGATTGCCGTTGTACCAATGAATCTCCAGCCGCTCTGGCCCCACCAGGTTGACGGCGTTGTAGATGTCCTGGCCGTGATGGGGCAGGACTTTGGTGTCAGCCGTGCCGTGGACGATTGCCAGCGGCATATGTTTGAACGACAGCGCCACGTTCTTGGGCGAACGCCGTGCATACTCAAACGGCTGGCTTGCCGGCGCGCCATAACATTCGCTCTCGATGACGGTGCGTCGCCAGTCCTCGGTCTCGCTGTACCAGTCGCTGAGCGAGGCAAACGCGGAATACTCGACGAGGCCGGCAAAGACCTCTGGATACTTCGCCGCGCCCAGTAGGGCCGTTTGCGCGCCCATGGAGAAACCAACCAGGTAAATGCGGCTGGCATCCACGGCATAATGCGCCTTCATGTAGTTCACGGTATCGAGCAGGTCGCGCTGCGCCGCGCGCGCGCCCAGCGAATGCCCGCCGCCGGAGCTGGGGTTTTCACCGTGCAGCTCAGGCGAGGCCAACAGCCAGCCGCGGCGATTGGCCTCTGCGCCGTAGGCATAAATCGGCTGCCAGCGCAGGTTCAGCTCATTGCCGTAGCCGTGGACGCCAATCACCAGCGGTCGCGGGCTGCCATCATAATTGGATGGAATCTGGGCGATGGCGCGCACGGAGGCGGGATACAAGGGGTAGCTGCTGGCGTAGACGAAATCGCGATAGGTCGCGCCCGTCACATCGCCGCTAATCTCCAGGATGCCGCTGCCGACGCTGTAACTATCGTTCGGGTCTGCGTCGTTGACAATGCGAATCGTGTTGAGGCCGTTGCGCACGAGCGTCAGATCGGCAATCGGCAGCGTGGTGGTGATGCCGGTGCGCGCGCAATAGCCGCTGCCGGTTGTCCAGTCGGGAATCGCGCCAATTCGAGTGCCGTTCAGATAGATGCTGTGGCCCGGCCGCGCGTTGTTGATATCCAGTTTGAGGCTGGCGCTGCTGGGCGCGCCAGAAAAAGCCAGCAGCACCGTGGCCTCGGCCTCGTGGATGGTCGCGTCTACGGCCAGGCACGCGCTGAGCTGGCTCGATTGCACCACACTGTGGGGATTGGGAGCTACGGGGCTGTTCGGGAGGGATGCGACCGTGATGGGAGACGCGGCAGCCCTGCCGGTGAAAAATGACAAGATCAATGCCACGAGGGCAAAGACCACGAGCAGCCAGGCAAGCCATTGGGCAGACACTGACGTCCGCAGATGCCGCGGGTGTAACCTGGATGCAAAGATCCACATGGCGCCGGTAAATGAAGGTATCTGGGTCATCGGTCATTCATCTTCAGGGAGATTTCTCGGTCTGGCTGGTGGGGACAGGTAGCCATGGGCGACCGCCGCTTCGATCACGCTCTGCGCAAAATCCCACAACGCCTGCGAGCCTTCCTCGATGTGACGCACACGCGCTGTCACGCGGTCGGCGGTGACGCCATGCGCCTGCCAGGATTTGCCCTGCGTGTGATAGTTGTGCAGCAGCGGCATCAAGCGGTCGAGCGCGGCGGCAAAGCGCGCTTCCGGCGTCTGCCGCAGCTCGAACTCGTTCCACAGGGCGCGTAGCTCAGCCGCTTGATCCGCGGGCAGAAGGCCGAAGAGGCGATCGGCCGCGGCGTCTTCACGCGCCGCTTTGTCCAGGCTGGCGTGCTCATCGTAGATGTAGGTGTCGCCGGCGTCAATTTCCACGATGTCATGCACCACGAGCATCTTGAGAACCTGCAGCAGGTTGACCGGCGCGTTGGCGTATTCGCTCAGCACCAGGGCCATCACCGTCAGGTGCCAGGTATGCTCGGCTGAGTTTTCACGCCGCGAACCGTCCATGAGATAGGTCTGGCGCAGAACCGTCTTCAGTTTGTCAATTTCCAGGATGAATTCAACCTGGCGCAGCAAGCGTTCGTTGGGCATGTTACACCGTAAGCCACCATAGACCCGTACATTCGGGTAGAATCGGCTGGGCCTGCGAGCCGATGCGGGCCAGCATGTCGTCGCCAAAAAAGAAACCGGTCAGCGTCCTCGCCTCTTCGGCCGACGCGAAACGGTAGTCGGTGCGAATCCAGGTCGAGGCAAAGCCGGCCGCATCCAGGTACGCGTAATAGTCGCGCAGATGGGGCGGCGGCAAGGGCGTCGTTTGGCCGGTGCCCTGGGTTTCCAGCAGGATGATGGCGCCGCCAGGCCGCAGCACGCGGCGCATCTCGGCCAGCGCCTTGTCCAACTCCACACGCCAGGCGTCATTGTCCTGGTACCAGGTGACGGTATAGCAGATGCTCCAGCCGGCGATGGCGACATCGGCCACGGCCGCCAACAGCGGCAGCTTGCGGTGGTCAGCCTCTTGCAGTCGCCAGTTAGTCCAGCCGCCTGCCGCTAACTTGCGTCGGGCGACGGCCAACATGGCCGGCGAGAGATCAAAGACCTGAAGGGAACGTACGATCGGCGCCAGTAGACAAGTCAAGCGGCCAGTGCCCGCGCCCAACTCAACCACATCAAGCCCGGCCAAAGGACGGATGGCGTTCAGCGCCGGCAGGATGTGCTGCTCATAGTCTTCACGCGCCACCAGCGCATCGTACGCATCGGCGCTTTGCAGGTAGACATCACGGTGATCGAGCATCGTCAGAAATCGTCTTGAGCATCGTCGTATCCTTTGGCCTGGCAAAATCGCCCACGCTGTTCGTGACACAGCGCCATTGTACCAGCCAGCCCCCCTCGCGTCAATAGGCCGGAGATTGGAGATCAGTCGCGGGTCTGCGCTATGCACTTTGCGCCTTGTACTTCATACCCTCCCCTCTGCATTCAGCGTTCAGCCTTCATCATGCCGCGTTCCCCTTACCGCCTGATCAAGGGCAGATACCAGCGCCGCGCCGGCCGCACTGTGGGGGTTGGCGTCTTGGTCAGCATCGTCGTAGGCGTTGGCGTCATGGTCAGCATCGTCGTGGGCGTTGGCGTCGCCGTCGGTGTGGGCGTGGCCGTGGGTGCGTCGGTCGCTGTGACGGTGGCGGTGGCAGTCGGCGTGGGCGTGCCGGTCGCGGTGGCGGTGGGCGTTGGGGTTGACCAGCCAGGCGGCGGACGAAAGGTGATCTGCAGA
>CAZEPA010000153.1:0-8931 GCA_964513955.1 uncultured Anaerolineae bacterium
GAGCCAGCCGCCTGGATCGCGCGCTTGGCGCCTGCATCGAGCGCGGGCCACGCTTTCAGCGTGGCAGTGCCGACCTGCACGGCGGTGCGCTGCTGCACCAGGCGCGTAGTGGCGTAGGCTGCCCATCCCGAGACGCAGATCAACACCACGACGAGCAGCACGGCCAGGCCGCCGAAACGCCTGCCCGCCCTGGGCGGCGGGCCGCCCGGGCGCCGGGCGGCGCCGACAGCACCCGCCTCGATGCGGGCGGCGGCATTCTCCAGCCGCTGCGCGGCCGCCACCATGCCGCGGCCGGCTTCGCCGGCCTTGGCCAGGTCGGCGCGCACGCCCTGCACCAGGCCGCCCAGCTGCTCCAGATCCGCATCCAGCTCGGTGTGGCACAGGCGCTGCGTGTCCTGCAACTCGCCGTGTTCCCGCTGCGCCCGCTCCAGCCGCTCCAGCAGGTCGGCGAAGTCGGCCATCAAGACCTTGACGGCCGCGTCGCGGGCGGTGGTCGGCGCGTTCATTTCTTGCCGATGCCGATGATCTTCCAGACTTCGGCCAGATTCTCCTGCGCGGTTTGCGCCAGGTCCTTGTTCATCTGGCCGTCCACCGCCTCTTCCATGCCCGAAAGATCGCCCGCTGCGCGGGCCTCGGTGCGCTTCGCGCGCCAATCGGTCTTGTCCTCGGCCAGTTCGCGGATGGTCTTGCCCGAACCCTTCACGCGGTCGTACAGCTCGTTGCTGACGACCACGGCCTCGGGCTTGTAGGCGGCCCGGTTGCCGGTGGATTCGAGGTAGCCGTAGATCTGGCTGTAGGCGTCGACCAGGGACACGCCATCATTGGCGAACTGGTTGAAGACGACCCGAATGCGCTTGGGGTCAAACCCGCGCTCGGCGAGCCATTCCAGCGTGGAGATCGTGTCGCGCTGCTGCTTTTCCTGGGGCACCACGGGCACGACGATCAAATCGATCTCGTGAACGGCGCTTTTGAATTTCTTCATTTCCGCCATGAACCGGGTGACGTTGGACGCGCCCACATCGAGAATCACGTCGCCTTCGGCCATCATCAGCTCACGGAATATTTCTCGAAAGCTGGAGGCCTCGATTTCCTCGACTTCGATGCCTTGAATCGTATCGGCGTCGGAGGAATTGACCGACTCGACAGAAATGATTTTGGCGCCAGGCCGCATTGCTGCGAAAAGATGAACGGCCAGTGTGCTCTTGCCGACGTTACCGGACAGATTGATGAGTGCAATGTTCATGGTTTGTTCTTGCGTTTGATAAGTTTGCTGAAATCCTGGCGGCTGACAGCGCGTGCGCGGCGTAATTCATCAGACGCCGAGGTGAAACCGGGTTTTGCCGTTGCATCCGATTCGGACATTTTCAATTCGACGGGTCTTTTCTCCAGCTTTCCGAAAATCAGTGGCGACAGGCCCCCAGGCGCTGGTTGCGAAACTGGAGGTCTGGCCGCCAGGCGCGCGTGATGCTTGCGCATCTCGCGCGCGTACAGGTTCTCGTAGTAGGCGGGCGTCAGATCCAGACCACCGGAGGTGATCGCCACGTGGATCTGGGCATGGGAGAACCCATCCTGTCTAGCCGCATTGATCTGGTGCAGCGCCTTGGCCAGGATCGCGGCCTTCTTCTTCAGGCCCAGTTCGACGGCTCCGGCCACAGCTGCGCGGACACGGCCGAGGGCCGAGGTGGATTCGCCTGTATCGATCACTTTTGCTCTGGAAATGCTAAGAAAACGCTCTGATTGTAGTCCATGAGTTAGAGTCCAGTCCTGAAAAGTGCTCTGGAAATGCTCGGAATATGCTCTGGAAGACTGGGCGTGCCCCCCTTCGGGGGTCGTTCCCTTGCAGGTTTCGCTATCGCTCATCGCCTTCGGCGACCGCTGCGCGGCCTTCCAGGCAACTCACGCGGGGGAGGGCGAAGGGGGTGCTCCAAACGACCGGCAGTGAGGTGCTGGAGGCCGCTGCTGGGGCGTTCCAGGGCCACGCCCCAGACCCCTGGCCCACATGAGCGAGATCGACCGGCGCGCCTGAGCCGCCTGTGCACAAGCCAGGGCTCCGCATGGATATATATGCACAAGCCTGCCCAGCGACGCCCTACGGCGTCGCTGGGCCCCGGCTTGCGCACATACCCACGCTGCGCACCTGCCTTGCACACAGGGGGACGCCTACGGCCTGACGCGCTTCGCTTGCCACAGCCCGCACCAATGAAGGTGCGGGCTGGAACAGCCGGTGCCCCTGAACTGGCCTCGGTGCCTGATCTAAGCGTCGCAGAGGAAACCGAGCGCGCCAGACGAGCCTGGCACTCGACCTGGCCCGCACTTTTCGCGCCCTTGCTGCATTCCCCGGCGCTTCGCGCTGCCCTCAGACGCCCGCGACCCGGCGATGCCGGGTCGCAACCCTGGCGCGCCAGGGTTCTACACACCATACGCACCACAGGTGCCAGGTGTAAAGCGTTGTCGTGATTGGATATGTTGGGTATACTGGAGGCGTGGTTAGGTGTACTAACAGCGCATGAGTCTATATTTCATGCGGTTTTCCAGGTATACCGATAAAAAGGAAGGTGCATGTCCCGACTCGTTCAGTTCAAGCTCTCGGCGCAGGATTCAGAGAGGGCGTTCGAGGCCCTGGAGCGTTCCCCGGCGCGGAACCTCAACATGCTGGCCAAGGAGGTCTTCCTGCAGTTCCTGGCCAATCAGGATGGCCAAGCCGGGCACTTGTCTGGCATCGCCCAGCAGCTCGAAGAGATCAGGGCGCAGCAGCAGGAAATCGTCGACATGCAGCGCGCAGCCGATCCCGACACGCAGCTCAGCATGGTGGCCGCGCTCTTCCTTCTGATGTACCGATCGGTCAATGTGAATGCCCGTGCCGAACTGGATGAGATATTCAATTCCGATGCCGTCATCAACTACCTGAAACAGGAAGGTTGATATGGCACGGGCGAATAGAACTCCAGACGACGCCCTGCGAGGATGGCTGGTGGTTACCACCTTGCTTCTGGTTTTGGCAGGGTGGATAGCCGGTTTTCTGCTGTACTACCGGGTTCCCAAGTCCATGATCATCAAGGGCGTCTGGTTTGGAATCCTGGCCACGCCCTCCAATCCGGTTTTATGGGTCGGGCCGTTCATAGGACTAATGCTGGGGGTGGTCTTGTTCATCTACGGGGCCATTCGATGGACGACGAAATTCGGCGGCGCAGAATATATGCGCCATTTGCGCGGTCCGCGCATGGAAAACCAGTACGCGCTGCGCTCAAGGACCAAAAGCGGAAGCGGGCAATTGAGGTTCATGGACACGCCGGTGCCGCGGGACGTGGAGAGCACGCATTTTCTGGCGGGCGGCTCCACCGGAACGGGTAAAAGCCAGTGCATTGCCGAGTACATCGAAAGCGAGCAGGAGCGCGGCGAACGAACCATTTGCATCGACCCGGACGGCGGTTTCATGCGGCACTTCTTCCGGCCCGGCGACGTGATCCTCAACCCCTTCGACGCGCGCGGGCAGGGCTGGTCGGTGTTCAACGAGATCCGCTCATCTTTCGATTGCGAGCAGTACGCCATCAGCATGATCCCGCGCAGCCCATCGACGGAGCAGGAATCATGGAACTCCATGGCCCGGACCATCGTTTCCGAAACGCTGCATGTGCTCATCCGGAACAACGAGCTTTCCACCGACAGGCTGGTGCATTGGCTGACTTCTGCGAGCAACCGCGACCTGCAGACGCTGCTGGCCGGCACGCCGGCGGAGGGCTGCTTCCACGGCGCCGAGGAAACCCTGGCGTCCATCCGCGTGGTGCTGACGCAGTACGTGACACCCCACAAATACCTGGCCTCGGGCAGCTTCTCCTTCCGGGACTTCATCGAGAACAGCGAGGGCAACGTTTGGGTGACCTGGCGGCAGGACCAGCTGCAGGCACTCAAGCCGCTGATTTCCTGCTGGACGGACGTGATCTGCGCGGCCGTGCTGTCCATGAGCGACGACCGTGACCGCGGCCTGCACCTGATCCTGGACGAACTGGACTCGCTGGAGAAGCTGAACTACCTTGTGGACGCGGCCACGAAGGGGCGCAAGAAAGGGCTGCGCATCCTGGCCGGCATCCAGAGCCTGGCGCAGCTGCGGCGAACCTATGGCGACGACGACGCCCTCACGCTGCGCAATTCGCTGCGGTCGGTTGCCCTGTTCGGTGTCGCCGAGATGGACACCTACACGGCGGAGGAATTCAGCCGCGGCCTGGGCGAACAGACGGTGATTCGGCGCAACGACAGCGTTTCGGTCGGCGGCCGAGGCGGCTCGCGCGGCACCACCGGCACCAGGCAAGACACCGAGCGTGTCGTGTCGCCTGCAGAGATCCACCTTCTGCCCAACCTGACCGGCTATCTCAAGTTCGCCGGCAACTACCCCATCGCCCGCGTCAAGCTGCAGTACAAGGCCCGGCCCGACGTGATCGACCCCATGGTGATGGCCGAGCAGTACAGCAAGCCCATCCGCGGTTCCGCCGGCATCTTCGCCGGCGCATGAGGAGCGTCCCATGCTGAGCTTCCAAGCCGTCACTTCCAGCAAGCAGGCTGCGCACTATTTCGAGTCGGCAGACGACTACTACGAAAAAGAGGGCCACCGTGGCGAATGGCTCGGCAAGGGAGCCGAGGAGCTTGGGCTCACGCAGCAGCTGCAGGTGGATCGAGAGAGCTTCAAGGACATTCTGGACGGCAAGCTGCCCAACGGCGTGCGCGTGCGCTTCTCCGACCTGCGCTCGGATGACCGCAAGGGCATGGACTACACGTTTTCCGCGCCCAAGAGCGTCAGCCTACAGGCGCTGATCGCTGGCGATGCCGGCGTCACGGCTGCGCACGATCGGGCCGTCAAGCGCGCCGTGCAGCAACTGGAGAAGCTGGCCCACGCGCGCATCAAGGAGCAGGGGCAGAGCTACCGCGTGCGCACCGGCGTGATCGTCGCGGCTGCGTTCCGGCACGAGTTGTCGCGCGCCCAGGACCCGCAGCTGCACACCCACGTGATCGTCGCCAACCTCACCAAGCGCCCGGACGGCCAATGGCGCGCGATGAGCAACGAGGACATCCAGCACAGCATCAAGGCCCTGGGCGCCTACTACCGCACGGCGCTGGCCGAGGAACTGCGGGCGAGCGGCTATGGGCTGAGGGAGACGCAGAAAGGCTACTGGGAACTGGCCCACATTTCCGACGAGTTGATCCAGCACTACAGCACCCGGGCCCGGCAGATCGAGGAGGCCTTCGAGGCTCGCGGCGTGAACCGCGACACGGCCAACACCGCACTGGCACAGTCCGTGACCTTGATGACGCGCGACAAGAAGTCGGAAGTGGATCGCACCTTGCTGCGCGAGGAGTGGATCGAGAGCGCACGAGCAGCAGGCCTCAGCATGGATGCGCTGCTGGCCGCCAAGGAAAACAGCACGGCGCCGGACGTGGCCCGCCTGCGTGCCGACCCGGCGATGAAGGAGGGGGCGGCCGCGGCCCTGAACTTCGCAGTCGAGCACCTGAGCGAGCGTCAAGGGCTATTCACGCGCAAAGAACTGGTTGAACTGTCCATGTCCAAGGCTGCGACCACATCCACCATCAGCGCCGTCATGGCCGAGGTGGAAGCGGCCGAGAACGACGGCCGCCTGGTGCGCGAGTTGCCGCTGTACCAGACGGCACGCTCGCTCAACCAGGCCAAGAAGAACGAGGACGACAAGCAGGCCTCGCATTTCATGGACGTGCCCGAGACCGCCAAGCTCACGCGCACGACATGGATCGGGGCCACGATGCACGCGCGCGGGCTGAATGAGGAACAGGCCACCATCGAGGTGGACCGTGCCATCCAGAAAGGGGCGCTGGTGCTGGCCGAAGCGCGTTATACGACGCCGCAGGCCCAGGCCATCGAGCGCAGCATCCTTGCCATCGAGCGCGACGGGCGCGGCGCCCTGCAGCCGATCCTGAGCGACGAGGGCCTGGCGGCGCGGCTGGCCGCGAGCGACCTGAACCAGGGCCAGCGCGAGGCGGTGGAAATGATCCTCGGCACCACGAACCGCTTCGTGGCGGTGCAGGGCTATGCCGGCACCGGCAAAAGCCATATGCTGGAGCGCACCATCAACGAAATCACCCAAGACGCGACCCAGCAATCCCTGGCCGCCGGATTCGACGTGGTGGGCCTGGCGCCCTACGGCACCCAGGTGGCGGCCCTGCGCGAACTAGGCGTGGAGTCCAACACGCTGGCCAGCTTCCTGGCCAGCCGGAAGGCGCAGGCGGCCTTGAGCGAGAAATCGGTCGTGCTCTTGGACGAGGCCGGCGTCGTGCCCGCTCATCAGCTGGCCCAGGCGATGCGGATCGTGGAGAAGGCCGGCGCGCGCATGGTCATGCTGGGCGACCGCAAGCAGACGGGCGCGGTGGAGGCCGGCAAGCCCTTTGCGCAGCTGCAGGACGCCGGCATGCTGCAGGCTCAGCTGCGAGAAATCCAGCGGCAGCGCAATCCGGAAATCAAGGCCGCCGTGCTCAATGCCGCGAACGACCAGACCAACAAGGCCGTCACGCGGCTGCTGGGCAGCATCCGCGAGGTGCCGGAAGAGCAGGATCGCTATCAGGCCATTGCCTCCGACTTCACCGCGCTGTCCCCCCAGGAACGCGAGGCGACCCTGATCGTGGCCGGCACCAACGAGGCGCGCCACAGCATCAACGAGATGGTGCGCAAACGCATGCGCCTGGAGGGAGGCCTCAAGTACACCGTGCTGGAGAACGTGGACGCCACGCGCGCCCAACTCAAGCAGCCGGCCACCTACGCCCCGGATCTGGTGGTGAGCTATCACCGCGAGGGGCAGAACATCCAGCGCGGCGTGGACTACGCAGTGGTGGGCGTGGAAGGCGATCAAGTGGTGCTGCGCGGCAGCGACGGCCAGAACGTCACGGTCAAGCCCGCCCAGCACTTCTCGGCCACGCTGCACAAGAAGTACGACATCGAGATCGCGCCCGGCGATCTGCTCAAGATCACCAAGAGCGACAAGCAGCTCGGCCTGCTCAACGGCGACCGGGTGCGGGTGCAGGCTGTGAGCGCCGAGGCCGTTACCGTCAAGACGGAGCGCGGCACCATCGTGGCCATCCCGGCGCAGCGTCCCATGAACCTGCAGCACGGCTACGCCACCACGATCCATTCCTCTCAGGGCCTGACTTCCAACCGCGTGCTGATCGAGGCCAACACACGCTCGCTAACCACCAACCGGGCCGCGTTCTACGTGGCCATCTCGCGGCCACGCTACGAACTGAAGCTCTACACGGACCGGGCCGCCGAGTTGCGCGGCGCCGTGGCGCGGGTGCCGAAGAAGTTCGCGGCGCTGGAGTTGAGAACGGCGCACAGCGAGGCGCATATCGCCGAGCAGAAACATCGCCAGATCTCTATTAGTCGCTTGAGAAACTTGTCGAATGATTTGCAACGGCGTAACCCTAATCCACAGCCGGCGCAAGCAAATCGCAGCGTGGCTTTAGGAAGAACACTAAGATGAGGTAGCGGTGATCCAGCGCGGATTGCCCGATCGGGAGTCTCCAATGACAAGCTCGTGGCGCGAAATGACATTGGCAGCGGCTTTGGCAATAGGTTTCTCAGCGCACGCACACAACTGCGATCCGCTTGTATTTCTGTCTTTGAAGGTCGGCAGTAAAACTATAGCGGTCACAGAAGCGCAACTATCAGCGCTGCCGCAGCGGGTCATCGTTACGTCCACCAATTGGGCAAAAAAGGGCTCCTACAAGGGGCCGTATTTGAACGATGTCGTTGGCTTGGCCGGCAGAGGTAGCGTGCAAAAACTGACTGTATACACCTGGGATCATTTCAAAGTCGATATTCCATTTTCTGATTTAGCAAAGTATGGCGTTATCTTGGCGACAAGCCTTGATGACAAACGGCTGAAACTGGATGATTGGGGGCCAATGTTTGTCATGTACCCCTATGATGATTATAAAGAGTTGAGGAGGCCTGCAGGTCTCAACAAAATGGCTTGGCAGGTGTGTCGGATAGATATTTTATGAGACGTATATGGTTTTGGGTGTTGCGCTTCTCTTTACTCGTGGCATTCCTTCTCTTCTTCTACTACTTTATTACTAGTAAGCCGCCTGAAAAAATTATCGAAGAACCATATTGGTCGGTGAGTCAGTTCGAGACAAGTTTTTGGCGTTTAAAGGCTGACCTTGCGAGGATGGAGGACGGAGATGTCTTTGTTCAGGCGCAGTCAGAAAACAGCTTATCTGTTTTTCTTTCCAAAATACGTTTGCTAACTCGTGAATCACCATCGCGTACTACGCTGATGACAAATCACGATTTTGCCTTGCACTTTCCTGAGTTGAGTGCCTTGGAGCATGATGTTCGTGCTATCCATGACAGCTATGGTAGCGAAATGACTAAGGGCGAAGCGCTCCAATTACTGGAACGTTTGGATCGTATTGGTCACATGGTTTCCGATATATCAGCCAGCGTCTGGCAGATGCAACTAGCAAGTAGCGACGCTTCTTTCGAAGCTGCCGAAGCTCGTAACAAAACAATAAACCAGCTGATTGCAAGCTTGGCAATCATGGGCGGATTAGCAGTAATAATTTATACCTATTACAATTTGGGTTTGTATCGCAAGAACTGCGAACTTGCCCGGAGCCGCGACGAATTGGCCGAACGCAACCTTCAGCTGGCCCACCAGAAGAAGCTGCTCGAAGTCTCAGTGGCCGAGAAGAATGAGTTCATGGGGATGGTGTCGCATGAACTGAAGTCGCCCTTGCAGACCATTTCCTCATCCGCCGAATCTCTGCTCAGTCCGCTTGATCCGCACAGGCGCAACCGTCTACTGGCGCGCATCCAGCGGGCGACTCTGAGCATGAAATTTCAGATCAACGACCTGCTGACTGTTGATTCATCAGCACAACTGAGCCAGTGATCACGTTGAATATTGAGCCACT
>CAZEPA010000154.1:0-8882 GCA_964513955.1 uncultured Anaerolineae bacterium
CGAGGACCTCTTCACGCAGGCGCTGCGCGTCGGGGGAACGGTGCTCAGCCTGGATGCCGGCTTCATGTACGGCGACGTGCCGCGGCGCTATTACACGGCTGGCGAAGCCGCGCACCTGGAAGACAACGTCAACATGAGCACGATGGCCGAAACCATGCTCACCCGCCACCTGGCCTGTTTCCGCTGCCCCATCGCGTGCAACCGTGAAGTCCACCTGGACAAGTACCAGGAGCCGCTGGTAGACGGGCCGGAATACGAAACGGTCGCCGGCTTCACGACCAACCTGGACTCGCCCGACATGCAGGCGGCCGGGATGGCCGGGCACATCTGCAACCAGTTGGGCATGGACACCATCTCCACCGCCAATACGATCGGCCTGCTCTACTATCTCTACAATGAAGGGATCGTCCACGCGGAGCAAATCGGCATGGCGCTGCCCTGGGGCGACGCGGAACCGGCCATTCGCCTGACGCGCATGATTGGGGCGCGTGAAGGCATCGGCGACATCGCGGCGGAAGGCGCGCTGGCCCTGGCGACGCACTTTGGCGTGCCTGAGCTGGCTGTGCAGGTCAAAAACCTGGAAGTGCCGTTCCACGATCCGCGCGCGTTCATGGGCCAGGGACTGGTCTATGCCACCGGCAACCGCGGCGCGGACCACATGTCAGGCGACTGCTACGAAGTGGGGCGCGGGCGCATCATCCCTGAACTGGGCCTGGACTTGCTCGACCGCTTTGAGCAATCGGAAGCGCAGGCGGTAATGGCCGCAGCCACGATGGACTTCCGCAGTTTCACCAACAGCGCCATTATCTGCCACTTCGAGGATCCGCAGGTGGATAACCTGGTCAGCCTGCTGCGCACTATCGCCGGCATCGAAGCGGACTACGCCTGGATCACGCGCACGGGCGAGCGCATCACCAACCTCAAGCGCGCGCTCAACTGCCGCCTCGGCGCCACGCGCGCCGATGATACCTTGCCCAAGCTGCTGCGCGTGCCGCTGGTCAAGAGCAACACCGAGGGTAACAGCCTCGATTTCGAAATGATGCTGCCGATCTACTACCAGGCGCGCGGCTGGGATTGGGAAACCGGCAAGCCGCTGGCGGCGAAACTAGCCGAGTTGGACCTGCCCGAAGCGGTGGCCGCGTTGTGGTAACAGGTAGGTAAGCGGCTTAGGGAGAGGACCAGGACGCAGATTAACACAGGCTTCGCACGCAGATTATGCTGTGTTGTTGGATGGCAGACCTTATCCCTCAAGCAGCTATCACGGCACGTGCCTGCTAGTGGTCACTATCCCGTTTTATCTGCGTCCCCCTACTTCGCGAACGGTTACCCGGCTTTCCCAGGAAGCCGGGTTTCTATCGGCAGTCGGCCGAGTGTCTGATCGAATCGAAAAACAATGAATTGGTCAACAAAAAAACGGATTGGACTGGTCTTGGGGGGCGGCGTGGCGCGTGGGCTGGCCCACATCGGCGTCTTGGAGGTGCTCGACGGCCAGGGCATCCCGATTGATTTTGTGGTCGGCGTCAGCGCCGGGGCCATGGTCGGCGCGGCCTATTGCGCGAGTGGGAGCCACGAGCAGGTGCGGCAAGTCTCTGAGTTGATGCGCTGGAACCGCATTGCGCGGCCGCTGCGTCCCTCACGTGGCGGTGGATTCGGCGTCACCTTTGCGCGCCTGGAGCGGTGGGTGGAACAGAGCGCCGGCGTTACCACGTTCGAGCAGCTCAAGAAGCCGTTGATCGTGGTGGCTAGCGATCTGATGAGCGGTAAGCCGGTCATCTTCCAGCATGGGCCGCTGGCGCCAGCCGTGCGCGCCAGTTCCTCCGTGCCAGGCATGGTTGAGCCGCTCATGCTGGATGGGCGCTTACTGGTGGACGGCGGCATCACCAACAACCTCCCCATCTCAGTGGCGCGCCAGTTCGGAGCCGATGTGGTCATCGCGGTCAACTGTTTTCCGCCGCCGCAAGCCTTGCCGCGCAGCACACTCTGGCAGGGCATCGCGGCCCTCTCCTGGCTGCTCCTGCGCGCCGGCGACGATCCTCAGTCGGCGGACGTGCTGGTGGAACCTGAGCTTGACCAGGTCAGCCTGCTGCGCCTGGCGAGCGCGGACATGCGTCAACGCGGCGCGAGGGCCATGGTGGCCCAGCTGCCCCGGCTGTACAATAGCTTGTTTTCCTAATCATATCGTTGCTGCTGAGACTGCCAGGGATATCGGCAGGATTGACAGGATATTTGGCTCTTCATGCCAATTGACTTGCATACCGTAGCGAGAAAATCCTGTTCATCCTGTTAATCCTGTCCAAGTTAGCGTACAAGGTTAGTAATTACGTTCGCTGAACGGTTTGTGCAATGGGCGCAATCCTATCTGGCTGAGGGAGGCACGTGATGAAATTCGATTGGAAGAAGACCTTCGTCCTCGGTTTTGGCTTTTTGGGCATCAGCGTGATCTGGCCGCTGTTCAACAGCCTGATTCCGCCCTTCCTGGAAGACCTGGGGCTTTCGGCCGTCGTGGTTGGCTTCATCCTCACGTGGGACAACCTGATCAACATGTTCGTCCAACCCTGGGTGGGCGCGCGCAGCGATCGGACGCGCAGCCGCTGGGGCCGGCGCAAGCCCTGGTTGATGGCCGGCGCGCCGCTGGCCGCGGTCTTTTTTATCCTCGTGCCTTTTGTACGCACCAATTTTGCCCTCCTTGCGCTCGCCATCCTGGGCACCAACATCGGTATGGCGCTCTTCCGCTCGCCCACCGTCGCCTACCTGGGCGATTTGTATCCGGCCGAGCAGCGCAGCAAGGCCAACGGCGTCATTAACCTGATGGGCGGCGTCGGCGGCGCGATCGCCCTGTTTGGCGGCGGCGCCCTGTTCAAGATGGGCGTGCCCCTGCCGTTCATCGTCGGCGCGCTGCTGCTTTTGATCGCCATCGGCGTCGTGCTGGCCTTCGTGCGTGAACCTGAGGCGCCGGAGGTTACCAACGAAGTCGCGGCGCCGGGAGTGTGGGACAGCCTGCGCGACGTCAGCCGCGGCGACAATCCGAACGGCATGTACATCCTGCTCGCCATCTTCTGCTGGTTCATCGCCTGGAACGCTGTTGAAGCCTTCTTCACCCTGTATGTCCGCAATATCCTCGGCATTCCGGTTGGCTCCGGCACCCAAATGCTGACTGCGTTCGCCGCCATGCTCATTGTGTTTGCCATTCCCAGCGGCTTGATTGCCACCCGCATCGGGCGCAAGCCGACCATCATGATCGGGCTGATCGGCATGGCCGTTGGCCTGATGTTGGCGCTGGTGCTGACGAACACCCTGCAGCTGCTCGTTCTGCTGGCGCTGATGGGCGGTTTCTGGGCGTTGGTCAACATCAATTCGCTGCCGCTGGTGTACGATGTCGGCGGCAGCCACTCGATCGGCGCGTTGACCGGGCTGTACTACTTCGCTTCCTCGTTGGCCGCCATCACCGGGCCGATTGTGGCCGGCGGCTTGATTGACCTCACCTCGCACCGGGCCATTTGGCCGTTTGCCGCCGCCTTCATGCTGCTGGCCCTCGTCATGATGAGCCGCATTAAGGTCTCTGCGCCCGCGCGCTAACTTGGAAATGCCTTAACGCAAAGACGCCAAGAGAAAACAGACCTTTGCGCCCTTGGCGTCTTCGCGGTTCAGTATCTCGAAACGACCATGCATAGGAACCGCGAAGACGCCAAGACGCAAGGTGTTCCTGATCGTTGGTCTCCGTCCGCATCTGGGGATGCGGACTCCGCGATCGCTGGGCTCATTCAGCATTCCTCATTCAGCATTCCTCATTCAGCGTTCTGCTATGTGCCATCTTGCCGCGGTAGGTGAACGCGTGTACAATACGCCTCACACCAACCAGTGAGGTACCACCCACCGTATGCCAGCACCTGTACCGGCCGGCTTTACTCGGGGCGCCCTTGTCGCCACTGGCGGCCACGAGCCCTTTCACGATGCCAGCTACATCTTACAGTACTTTTGGCAGTTGGCGGGCAGTTATGGCGCTCGTATTGCCATCATTCCCACCGCCAGTCGCGATTTTGACGCCGCCGAGCAGGCGCGCGCCTTGTTTGCGCGCTGGGGAGTGAACTGGGTCGAGCTGCTGCCCATTCGTACGCGGCTGGATGCACGCAGCGCCGACGCGCAAGCCGTGATTCAACACGCCACGGCCTACTTCTTCACGGACGGCAACCCGCTGCGCCTCTCCACCGTGCTGGGCGGCACCCCGGTGGCGCAAGCCATCCGCCGCGGTCACGCCCGCGGCAAGGTGGTGGCCGGCAGTGGTCATGCCGGCGCTTTCCTCGCGGAACACATGATCGCCTATGCCGAACCGCGGCCGCAGCCTGAACGCGGCATCGTGCGCTTTGCGCCTGGGCTGGGGCTGACCAATCGTGTCATGTTCGTGGCTGACTACACCACGGCCGCATGGTATGGGCCTTTGTGTGTGGCTGTGGCGGCCAATCCATTCTTACTCGGTGTTGGCATTCACGCCAACGCGGCGGTGGTGCTGCACCCGGGCAATCTCCTTGAAGGCGTCGGCGAAGTCCCCGCCGCCCTCGCCAACGGCAGCAGCATCACGCACACCAACCTGTATGAAGTCCCCTTCGGGCAGACCGTGTCCATCGAAGGCATCGAGTTCCACCAACTGCCGAACGATCACTACTACGACATTGACAAGCGCGGCCTATACGAGGAAGAGAACATCCTGGAGCAGCCGGCGCGCAGTTCGTTCTAATACTCAAGATTCAAGATGACAGATTAAAGATTATGTCTCCTGCACTTATTCCGACCGGCAGCCAGCGCGGCCCATTGATGGCCATTGGCGGCTCCGAAGACAAAGCGGGCGCACGCCGCATCTTGCGCCATTTCTATACCCTGGCCGGGGGCGACGCCGCCCGGCTCGTGGTCGTTCCTACGGCGTCCGAAGACCGGCAGGCCGCCGGTCAGGCGCACATGGATATCTTTCAGTCGTTTGGCGCGGCGAGCGTCCGGATTTTGCCGGTGTTCCAGCGCCAGGATGCGATTGACCCGGCGCATCTGATCCCGCTGCAAGAAGCGACCGGCATTTTCCTTGTCGGCGGCAACCAATTGCGCTTCTCGGCCCTGTTGGGCGGCACGCCCCTGGCGCAAGCCATCCGCCGCGCCAACGCCAACGGCGTCCTGGTAGGCGGCACCAGCGCCGGCGCCGCCGTGCTATGCGAACACATGATTGCCTTCGGCCAGCAGGGCAGCACTCCAATCCAGCGCATGATCAATTTTGCGCCCGGCTTGGGGCTGACTAACCGCCTGATTATTGATCAGCATTTCAGTCAGCGCCTGCGCACCGGCCGCCTGATGGCCGCGGCCGCGTACAACCCTTTTCTGCTCGGCGTCGGCATTGACGAAGATACGGCTATCGTCATCGAAGCCGGCAACCGCCTGCGCGTCATTGGGCAGCACAGCGTGGTCATCGTGGACTGCAATTCGCTGGAATACACCGACATTCATAAAATGGAGGAGATCAAGCCAGTCGCGATGCTTGGCGTCACCATGCATGTCCTCGTAGACGGTTACGGCTTTGACATTGACAAGCGCCGCCCGCTGCAGCCGTAGGCCGCGCCGTGGCTGAACGATCTCGACTGCCCGCGTTTGATCCTCACGCCATGCCCGCGCCTGACTACAGCCGCAAGTGGCTGGTTCTGAGCGCGGTAGGCATGGGCATTTTCCTGTCCACGATTGACGGCAGCATCGTCAACGTGGCTGTGCCCACGTTAGAGCGTGACCTGGGCGCGACCTTTGCCCTCGTGCAGTGGGTCGTGCTGGGCTATCTTCTGACCCTCAGCAGCCTGCTGCTCACGGTTGGGCGTCTGGCCGACATGCGCGGCAAAAAGAACATCTACCTCAGCGGCTTTGTCCTCTTCACATTGGCCTCGGCCCTGTGTGGACTGGCGCCCAACATCGCCTGGTTGATTGTCTTCCGCGTCCTGCAGGCCATCGGCGGTGCGATGGTAGCCGCGCTCGGTTCAGCCATCATCACGGAGGCGTTTCCTGCCAGCGAGCGTGGCCGCGCCCTGAGCTACGGCAGCGTGATCGTTTCGCTCGGCATCATGGCCGGCCCCACCCTGGGCGGTCTGCTGATTCAGTATTTCAGTTGGCGGTCTATTTTCTACGTCAATCTTCCGGTCGGCGTCATCGGAGTGGCCCTGGTCTATCGTTTTGTGCCCTGGTCGCCGCCGCGCCCCGGCCAGCGCTTCGACGCGCCAGGCGCGCTGCTGCTCTTCGGCGCCCTGCTCTCTTTGCTTCTGGCGTTGAGTTTCAGTCAGGGCGCGGGTTGGCGCAGTCCGCTCGTCATCGGCTTGCTCGTGGGCAGCGGGCTGCTGGCGATCAGCTTCGTCTTGGCCAGCCTGCGCACGCCCCAGCCGATGGTGGACCTGCATCTCTTTCGCAATGTACTCTTCAGCGTCAACCTGGTGACTGGCGTGCTCGTTTTCATCGCCATGGCCGGCTCCACCTTCCTGATGCCGTTCTACCTGAACAACGTCCTCGGCTATCCGATGCAGCAAGTGGGACTGCTGCTGGCCGTGGTTCCCGTAGGTCTGGGACTGATGGGCCCGCTGGCGGGTCTGCTGTCAGACCGTTTTGGCACCCGCGCGATCTGCGTGGCCGGCCTACTCTTGTTGACCGTCGGCTTTGTCTTGATTTCTACGCTGAGTACGGACACCACGCGCAGCGGTTACATCCTCCGTTACGCGCTCGTGGGCCTCGGCATCGGCCTTTTCAACGCCCCCAACAACAGCGCCATTATGGGCGCAGCGCCGCGCGAGCGCCTGGGCATCGCCTCTGGCCTCATAGCCCTGGCGCGTGTGCTGGGGCAAACGGCCGGCGTGGCCACACTCGGCGCGCTGTGGGCCAGCCGGGTGCAGGCCGCCACGTCCATTCCCGTGGGCGCAGACGTCACCAGCGCGCCGCCGAGCGCCCTGGTCGCCGGGCTGCACGATGCCTTTTTGCTCGGCGCCGCGGTCGTCGGCCTGGCGTTGCTGCTGGCCCTGGCCGCACTGCGCCTGGAAAACCGGCAGCGCCGGGCCTGACGACCATCGCCAGACCGCCTGGAGCACTCGAAGCATAGGAAATACGTATGGGAACACTGAATCCAAACATCCTCGCGCCGGAGACGGCCAAGGCGCTCAACGCGGTCAGGGCGCTGCGCCAGCGTTTCAACAAGACGGTGCTGACGCCCGAAATGCTGCTTTACCTGTTCATCACCAACCCGGACTTCGACGCCAACCGTGTTTTGCAGAAATTGGCGGCTGAGCGCGGCTTCAAATTGGACGACATGGCGCGCACCGTGCAGACGATGGCCGAGATGCGCGACGGCGCCAACGCCAATCTGGACTTCATGGGCGACGACGGCCGGCCGATGGCGCTTTCGGACGAGATGATCGTGGTGCTGGATGAAGCCCGCGCGATTGCCCAGGCCGCGGGTGAAATCTACGTCGGCTCAGCCCATGCCCTGGCGGCCATGAGCCAAAAAGGCGTTTCCACCGCTGCCATGCTGCAGCGCTACGGCGTGACGCCAGCTGCCATGACCACCCTGCTGGCCGACACGGCCGTGGCCAAACGCCTCACCAGCCCCGATTGGGTCGCGCAGGCCAAAGCCGGTGAGCTGGCGCCAGTGTTCTACCGCGAGGATTTGCTGCGCGATATGTTGAGCCTGCTGGCGTTGGCCGAAAATCGCCATATCATTCTCGTCGGCCCAGCCGGCGTGGGCAAACGGTCGTTGGTGCAGAGCCTGGCCCTGCTCATGGCCGAAGGCAAAGGTGCACGCGATTTGAAGTCTGTCATCACGATTGCCGAAACAGCCCTTCTGGACGATGCGGCCAAATCGGTACAGGCTGCGGCCAAGCAGGCGAGCGGCGGCATCCTCTTTCTGCCCAGCGTGCAGCGTTTTCTGGGCAATTCATTGGATGCCGAGTTCCCTAAAGCGACCACGGCCGTGCGGCGCGCTTTCTTGGACGGCGGCGCGGTGGTCGTCGCCAGCGTCACCGATGCGGACTACACCGCGCGCATCGCCAACGACACGTTGATCACCGAGCGCAGTCACGTGCTGCGCGTGCCCGAAGCGACGGTGGCGGACACAACCACCATCCTGGGTTTGCACAAGCCCGCCCTGGAGCGTGAGTACAGCATCACGATCAACGAAAAGGCCCTGGGCCGCGCCGCTGTCTTAGCCAAGCGCTACCTGGGTCAAAACCCGCTTCCCGCGGCGGCGGTGCAGCTCATGCACCGCGCGGCCGCGGTTGTGCGCATGGGCAGCGAGCCGCACCTGGCCTTCCGGCCCCAGCCGACCCCAGGCGCTGCCGACGATTCAACGCTGGACGAAGAGGACGTGCTGGTGGCTACCAGCCTGATGAGCGGCGTGCCGGTCGCCAAACTAGGCGCGGACGACCGCGCGCGCTTCGCCAACATGGTGGAATTCTTGCACCAGCGTATCATCGGCCAGGAAGAGGCGGTGTTGGCCCTCAGTCGCGCGGTCAAGACCGCACGCGTCGGGTTGAAGGATCCGAGCCGGCCCATTGGCTCGTTCCTCTTTCTTGGCCCCACAGGCGTGGGCAAGACCGAGCTGGCCAAGGCGCTGGCGGAGTTCCTGTTCGATGACGAGAATGCGATGGTAGTGCTGGACATGAGCGAGTACCAGCAGGAACACACCGTCAACCGCTTGATCGGCGCGCCGCCTGGCTACGTCGGTTACGAAAGCGGCGGCCAGTTGACCGACCGCGTGCGTCAGCGTCCGTACACCGTCGTGCTCTTCGACGAGGTGGAGAAGGCGCATCCGCGCGTGCTCGACGTGCTGCTACAGGTCATGGAAGAAGGGCGGCTAACCGACGGCCAGGGTCGCACGACCTCGT
>CAZEPA010000155.1:0-6761 GCA_964513955.1 uncultured Anaerolineae bacterium
GCTGCACCATCAGCCAGGCAGCGACCTCGATGGTGATGGAAATGTTCGAAAACAAGACTCTCGCCGACATCGAAGGCACGTCGCAAGATGTCATCCTGGACCTGCTCGGCCGGGAGATTGCGGCCACGCGGCTGCGCTGCGCCACCTTGGGGCTGACCACCGTCAAAAACGCGGTGACTGAACTGCGACGCCAGCGCCTGGCGCAGGAGTATGGGATTGTCTTGCCGGAAGCACGTGGGCACGGATTCGTGCCGGTGGATGAGGTGGCAGGGTGAACGCGGCGGCCACACAGCCATACGATGTGGAAGCCGTCCGCGCCCAATTTCCCATCCTCTCGCGCCAGGTGCACGGCAAGCCGTTGATCTACCTGGACAGCACAGCCAGTTCACAAAAGCCGCACGCAGTGATTGACCGGCTGGCGATGTACTATGAGCAGGGTAACGCCAATGTTCATCGGGGCGTGCACACGCTGAGCGAGGAAGCGACGGCAGCGTTTGAAGGCAGCCGCGCCAAAGTGGCGCGCTTCATCAATGCGGCCAGCAGCAAAGAGATCATCTGGACGCGTAACGCCACCGAAGCGATCAACCTGGTGGCGTACAGTTGGGGCAGCGCCAACCTCAAGCCGGGCGATGAGGTGCTTATCACGGAGATGGAGCACCATTCGAACATCGTGCCCTGGCAATTGGCTTGTCAGCGCACTGGCACTATCCTGCGCTACGTACCAGTGGATGACGAAGGTTTCTTGCGCCTGGACTTACTCCCCACGCTGTTGACGCCGCGTACTCGGCTCTTTGCCTTCACTGCGATGTCCAACGTCCTGGGCACCATCAACCCCGTGGCGGAGTTAGTGGCCGCGGCGCATGGCGTGGGTGCGCTGGCGCTGGTGGATGCGGCGCAAAGCGTGCCGCACCTGCCGGTGGACGTGCAGGCGTTGGGCGCGGACTTCCTGGCCTTTTCGGGGCATAAGATGTGCGGGCCAACCGGCATTGGCGTGCTCTATGGCCGCCGTGAGCTGCTGGAAGCCATGCCGCCCTTCATGGGCGGCGGCGACATGATCAAAGAGGTGCATTTAGACGCCTCGCGCTGGAACACGCTGCCCTGGAAGTTCGAGGCCGGCACGCCGGCCATTGCCGAAGCCATTGCGTTGGGCGCGGCGGTTGATTTCTTGAACGACCTGGGCATGCCTGAGATCCAGGCCCATGAGCACCGGTTGGTGGCCTACGCGATGGAGCAGTTGAGCCAGGTCGAAGGGCTGCACATGCTCGGCCCTGCCGCGGAGCACCGCGGCGGCGTGGTGGCCTTCACGTTAGGTGACATTCATCCCCACGATCTGGCCGCGATTCTCGACGGCGAAGGCATTGCCATTCGCGCCGGCCACCATTGCGCACAGCCGCTGCACGAACGCTACGGCCTGCCTGCCAGCGCCAGGGCCAGCTTCTATCTATATAACACCACCGCCGAGATAGATCAGTTAGTGACAGCCTTGGATAAGGCCAAGGAGATGTTCGCACTGTAGGAGCATGGCATGGACGCACTGTATCGGGCCGAAATTTTGGAGCATTATCGGCGCCCGCATCACTACGGGCACATCGAGGAACCTGACATTACCCATCATGACGCCAATCCGTTTTGCGGCGATGACATTACGATTGACCTCAAGATTAGCGACGGCAAAGTCGTAGATGCCGCGTTCCGCGGCAAGGGCTGCGCCATCAGCCAGGCCTCAGCCTCCATGCTGATGGACGAGATTATCGGCGCATCGCTGGATGATCTGAAAGAGTGGACGAAAGAGAATGTCCTTGACCTGCTTGGCATCGAAATTGGCCCTGTGCGCCTGAAGTGCGCGCTCTTGCCGCTGAAAGTCATGAAGGCGGGCGTCTGGGGCCTGGAAGACACGGACGAGTAGCGCGCAGCGAATCGAACGGTAAGAGAGAGGAGTGCTCACAAGCACCTATGGCAAAGTTCGTCAAAGTGGCCGCCCGGACTGACATCCCAGTGGGTGGGAAAAAACTGGTCGAGATTGATGGCGTGGCCGTGGCCGTTTTCAACGTCAACGGCGTTTTCTACGCCATCGAAGATGTCTGCACGCACGACGGCGGCAACCTGGTGGAAGGAGACCTGCTCGGCAACGAGATTGAGTGTCCGCGCCACGGCGCGCGCTTCGACGTGCGCAGCGGGGCCGCCACGAAGATGCCCGCGTTCGAACCAGTCCCCACCTACACCGTCAAGGTTGAACAAGACGCTGTTCTGGTGGAAACATTGGATTAGCGCACGACAAAACAAAAAACAGTAGATAAGGAACTTGAGCATCATGCCAACACCTGAAGAAATCCGAGAAGTACTGAAAATCAACGTTAAAGACCCCGAACTCATGTTGAACATCGTAGATCTGGGCCTGATTTATGATATTGCCGTGGAAGACAAATCGGCCACCATTTCGATGACCCTGACCAGCCCTGGCTGCCCGGCCGGGCCGATGATCTTGGGCGACGCGCAGCGGTATGTTCACCAGGCATTCCCCGATTTGGAGGAAGTCAACATTGACCTGGTGTGGACGCCATTTTGGAACCCAGGCATGATGAGCGAAGATGCCAAAGAAGAGCTGGGGATTTTCTAGTCAAAACCCAAGACCTGTGCCGGGTTCAAAACGGCACAGGTCTCTTTTTTGGGGCGCCGCATCCTTGCCCCGACCTCACGCTTCTGCCTCTCCCATCCAGCCACCTGCCCCGCACTTGCCCTGCCGCCTCGTCACTGTAACAACTCCTACAGTATCAGGTGAAAAACGGCGTTATTATTTCAACATCAAACTATTCTAGGTTAAAACAAATTGGCGCCATGTGCACTCGTGTTCATTCACAGCTTTCATGGTCTGGAAGTTGATGATCCGGAAGTCGATAATCGAAAAGAGTTGATGATCGAAAAGTTGATAATCGAGAAGTTGATGATCGAGAAGTTGATGATCCAGAAGTTGATAGTCTAGAAGTGGATAATCTAAAAAAGGAATGATGTAAAATGACAAACAACGGATTTACGCCTGTCCACATCCTCGGTCTCTCCGGCAGCCTGCGCCGCGCCTCAGTCAACACGGCCCTGCTGCGCGCGGCCAGCGAGCACTTGCCCCCTGGGGCGACGCTTGAAATCTTCGATTTAGCCGCCGTTCCCTTGTACAACCAAGACCAGGAGACGGCCGGCGCGCCGCCCTCCGTACAAGATCTGCGCGCACGCATCGCGGCGGCGGATGCGGTGCTCATCGCAACGCCCGAGTACAACTACTCAGTGCCTGGCGTGCTCAAGAACGCCCTGGATTGGGCCTCACGGCCGGCGCGCAAGCACGTGCTGAACGGCAAACCGGGTGCGATCATGGGCGCGGGCGGCATGTTTGGCACCGTGCGCGCGCAAATGCATCTGCGTCAGATCGCGGTGGAGCTAAACATGCTCTTGCTCAACAAACCCGAGGTGATGGTTCAGCGCTCCTGGGAAAAGTTCGATGGCGACGGACGGCTGATAGATGAGCGAACCCACGAACAGCTGCAAGAGCTGATGGTCACGCTGGTAAGTTGGACGCGTCGTCTACGCGGTGAAGCGATGATAACGGTGGCCGCAGGTCACTTGCAGCCAGCGGGCGCCTGAAAGCCTGTGACCAGGCGAGCCTGAGCGCAGCCTAAATCTTGGATAGGAGGCTGACCATGGTGCGAGGAGCGCATGAGAGAATTAACGCCGCCGTGCTGACGTGGCCCGGCACACAGGCATGGCCTCACCGCTTCGGCGGCACGGAGTTCAGGCTGGGAGAAACGCGCGAGATCGGTCACGTGCATGGCGATCACCTGGTGGACATTCCGTTCCCCAAGCGCGTGCGCGATGCGGTGGTGGCCGCGGGCAAAGCCGAACCCCATCATCTCCTGCCGGAGACGGGCTGGATCAGCTTTTACCTGCGCCAGCCCGCTGATGTCGAGCAAGCCATCGCACTGCTCCGGCAATCGTACGATTTGGCCGTCCAACAAAGAGCGGCCGGCGCAGCGGCCAGGCGACAGGCCGAGCCGACCCCCACCGAAGTATGACCCGATGGCGCAAACGGGCCTGACCGCCCGTGGATGTACCTGCGTCCGCGGCGCGCCCTTCATCCCCGATTCGCGCCACTCTCCTGCCTTGCCAGGGATCACCGCACACGTCCGCAGAGCCTGTCGAATTACGCCCGGGGACAGGCTCTGCCCCCTTCTCCATCTTTCTCTCGCCGCTTTTCCCTCTCCCGAATGCACTCTGCGCCTTCCGGGCTGTCTGGATTCTCTGCTCTATGCATATTTTGGCGTTTTGCTGTATAATGCGCCTGGTTGGTTCCGCCATGCTTTGGATGCTTGCGCTGGCCGTTCCCTGATGAGCGCGTGCCGACGCTGCGGCAATGGGAAGCTGGCGAAAATCGCCGGCCATGGAGGAAAAGATGCCTCTAGCTGTTGGATCGGTTCTTGAGAATCGCTATCGTCTTGATCTGATGCTGGGCCAGGGCGGCATGGGCGCGGTCTACAAAGCCTGGGACATGCGCCTGGCCCAATGGGTGGCCCTGAAGGAAAACAACCTGGCCACAGCCGATGCGCAGGCCCAGTTCGAGCAGGAGGCCAAAGTGCTGGCTCGCCTGCGCCACCCCAATCTGCCCCGCGTCATTGATCACTTCATCACCGCGCAGGGCACTCAATACCTGGTGATGGATTTCGTCGAAGGCATGAACTTGTCCGAGCTGCTACGCAGCCGCGGCCGCTTGATGCCTGACGAGGTCATGCAGTGGTTGGGGCAAATCTGTGAGGCGCTCAACTATCTGCACAGCCAAAACCCGCCCATCATTCATCGCGACATCAAGCCGCAGAATATTCGCATCACCCCAGACGGCCGCGCCGTGCTGGTGGACTTCGGGCTGAGCAAGGTAGGCACGCAGCAGCAGCGCACCGCCACCGGCGCGCTCGGCGTTACCCCGGGCTTCTCTCCGCCTGAGCAGTATGGCGCGGCCCGCACCGACCACCGCTCAGACATCTATGCCCTGGCGGCCACACTCTACGCGCTCTTTACCGGCGAGACGCCTCCCGACAGCATTCAACGCGCCATTGCCAATGCCGTGCTCAAGCCCCCACGCCAGATGAATGCCGCGATCACCCCCGCGCTAGAAGCAGCGCTCATGCACGGGCTGGAAACGCAGCCGGGGCGCCGTCCCACCAGCATTGTCGCCTTTCAGCAAGAGATCGAAGGCGCGCTGCGCAGCGCGCACACGAACCTGGCGCCGCCCACGGTGATCATGGGACGCCGCCCTGACAGCACGCCGCGCACCGCAGGCCCGCCCACGGCTGGCCGCGCGTCGGTCCCGCGCCCTCAAACCGGGCCGCGGCCGGCCCGCGGCTTCCCAGTGTGGGCCTGGTTCGCCATCGGCGGCGGCGCGGTTGTGCTGCTGCTGGTTGTGGCGCTGACGATGGCCTTGGGCGGCCGCACCGCAGCGACGCCGACCGCCATCGCCTTGGCCACGGCCACTTTGGCCCCAGGACCCACCGCAACGACCGGCGACGGTGCAACGGTCACACCGGCGGGCACGCGCACGGAACAAGGCCAAACAACGAACCTGGCAACGGCTACACCGGCTCAGATCGCAGTTGCCTCGGCGACGTCGGCGGCCACCGCGACCTCGGCGCCGTTGGCGACTGCAACCAAATCCAATCCAACCCCCACCGCGGTCAAGCCTACCAATACGCCTGTGCCGGCCCCGCCGACCCCCAAACCCACCCCGCGCGCTGTCGTGACCCCCTGCCCAAATTATTTGCACAAGCCCAAGCCAGGCATGGGTCTCCTATTGATCGAGAATCACCTGGGCGAGCCGCTGCATGTTGACCAGGCAAATACGCCGAACAAATGGGACTTACCGCCCAAACAGGGAGATACACCGGCGCGTCTCTTGCTTGACCTGGCGCCGGGCGACCACGATTTCGTTGACAATACCTCCGGCGGCGGTGGGCATATTCGGGTGACCATTACGGCTGGAAGCGCCTTTGTATCTCCGATCTGGTACAACGATCGCACCGAAGAATTGGTGTACCCATTGGATATTCCCAATGGCTGCCGTTAATGCTCGCGCTTGCTGGGGTCGCGCCATTGACACCGCGCAGGGCTCTGCCCGTTTGCGCCCGCAGCAGCCGTAGAAAATGTAGCACCCATTCAACCACAAGGAGCGCAAAGAATGCAAAGAAACGTCAGATTAGACGCAAAACAGCAGTTTTTTGTGTTCTTTGTGATCTCTGCGGCTAGTAACTCGGCCGAATTCGGAACGACTACGCACGCAGGCGCAGCTTTGACAAAAGCGCCTGATCGTCGTATGATTTGCTGGCACTCAAGGGGTCTGAGTGCTAAGCACAGGAACGCCGTTTCTGAACAGGCTCGCTGGGTAGGAGATGTGACAACGAACTGGGTATGAGTACAAAAAGAGATTACTACGAGGTGTTAGGACTCGAGCGCAGCGCCGGCGATGACGATATCCGCAGAGCCTATCGCAAATTGGCGCGCCAGTATCATCCTGATGTCAACAAAGCCGCGGACGCCGAAGCCAGGTTCAAGGAAGTCAACGAGGCGTACGAAGTGCTGAGCGACCGCGAAAAACGCGCCGGCTATGATCGCTATGGTCATGCGGGGACGCAAGGAGGCGCGGGTGGTTTTGGCGCGGGCGGCTTTGGCGATTTCAGTTCTATTTTTGACGAGTTCTTCGGCGGCTTCGGCACGCGCAGCAGCACCCGCAG
>CAZEPA010000155.1:6861-8750 GCA_964513955.1 uncultured Anaerolineae bacterium
GGCGAACCAGGCTTCCGCGGCGGGCCGCCAGGCAACCTGTTTGTGGTCTTGCACGTGCAGCCGCACGCGCTGTTCGAGCGCCGCGAGCAGGACATTCACCTCAATCTGCCGATCAATTTTGTGCAGGCGTCGTTAGGCGCCGAGGTGGAAGTGCCCACGCTGGATGGATCTGTCAAGCTCACCGTTCCGGCCGGCACGCAGCATGGGCATACGTTCCGCATGCGCGGCAAAGGCGTGCCTTACATCCGCCAGAACAACCGCGGCGACCAATACGTGACCGTGCAGGTGGTGATGCCGCAGAAGCTGACCGAACGCCAGCGCCAACTGCTGCGTGAGCTGGGCGAAAGCCTCGGCACGCCGGATGTCAACAAACCGGCGAAGGGCCTCTTCGACAAGCTCGTGGATGCCATCACCGAGGCATTCAAGCCGACAGGTTGAAAAAAAACAGGACGGGGTTTGGTGTGAACTGGCTTGAAATCAGTGTGTTGGCGGACGGCGAAGCCGCGGAGGCGATCAGCGAAATTTTCAATCGTTACGCCGACGAGCACGAGGGCACCGCGGGCGCGGTGGTGGAATTGACCGGCTTCGACAGCCGCGGTGAATTGACTGCGCCGTTGATGAGCGTGCGCACCTATGTGCGTCAAGGCCCGCAGGCCGCGGCGCTCGTGCGCAAGGTTGAAGAAGCCCTCTGGCACTTGCAGATGCTTTATGCCTTTGCCGAGCCGACCGTGCGCGAGGTGGCCGAAGAGGACTGGGCCAACGCCTGGAAAGCGCACTACCAGCCGATTCGCCTGGGCCAGCGCCTGTTCGTGGTTCCCAGTTGGATCGAGGCGAGCGCACAGCCCGGCGATATTGTCATCCGGCTTGACCCGGGTATGGCTTTTGGCACCGGCACCCATCCGAGCACGCGCCTGTGCCTGCTCAACCTGGAGCGCCTCGTGCAGCCTGGCGCGGCGGTGCTTGACGTGGGCACTGGCTCGGGCATCCTCGCCATTGCCGCCGCCAAACTGGGCGCACGCGCCGTCGTTGGCACAGACATTGATCCCCTGGCCGTGCGCATTGCTGGTGAGAATGTGGAAATCAACGGGGTGGCCGGCCAGATCAGCCTGTTGGCAGCGCCCCTGCCGCCGCGGCCGCAGGCTGATGACGAGCGTTTCGACATCGTCGTCGTCAACATCCTGGCGGAGGTCATCATCGCGCTGCTGGACGAGGGGCTTGACGCCTGGCTGCGACCGGCCGGCCATTTGATCTTGGGCGGCATCATTGACACCTGGGCCGACGCCGTGCTGGCCGCGCTGCAGCGCAACGGTTTCACGGTCGCGACGCGGCTGGAAGAAGGCGATTGGGTCGGTTTGGCGGCGCAGCGCCTGGCCGGACGCTGACAGGCCGCCATGCACCGCTTTTTTGTCCCATCTTCCGCGATTCAGGGCGACGCCGTGGCGCTCAACGCGCAGACCGCGCATCAACTGCGCGAGGTGCTGCGACTGGAGCCGGGCGCTGAGATCATGGTTCTGGATGGCAGTGGGCGTGAGTTTCGGGTGACCATTACGCAGCTCAGCCGCACGGGCGCGCAAGGACGCATTCTCGGCCAGGCGCCAGGGTCGGGTGAGCCGCACACCCACATCACACTTTTCCAGGCCGTTCTGAAGGGCGAGAAGTTCGAGTGGCTGCTGCAGAAGGGCGTTGAGATTGGCATCAGCCGGTTTGCGCCGCTGCTGGCGCAGCGCTGTGTGACCCACGACCGCGCCAGCCTGGACAAGAAGGCTGATCGCTGGCGCCGGATCATCCAGGAAGCGGCCGAACAGGCGCGCCGGGCGCGTTTGCCGGCGCTGACCGCGCCGCTCGACCTGGCCGAGGCGTGCCAGGAGGCTGCCGCCGAGGCCAGCCTG